>NZ_JBLZXR010000143.1:0-32251 GCF_050285345.1 Acinetobacter sp. | reverse complement strand
AGTGTTGGTTCGCACTTATATTTTAACGATTTGGGCTCAGGTTTTTTTATTTAAATTAAACTATGGGACAGCAGTGGGTTTGGCCTCGCTTTTTTATATTTTTTAGCGTTAAAGCAAATTAGAAAAGGAGCAGATGAACATTGTATGTGAACGGGGGTAAAAGTTGATTGTCGTTAAATTGACATCCTGAAACAGTGGAATCGCAGTACAATACAGTTTTGTATCGCGTTGTAAATCTGTATGTTGAATAAGTTAAGCCAACTGTTTAAAGGTTCAAAAGAATCACCTGAGCAACTGTACTTAGAAGAACACCATATTCAGTATGATGAGATACAGGGCTATAGTATTGATGGTGTTGTGCTGAATACGTTGTCAGAACGTATGGAATATTTGTCCAATCGCAAATTAAAAGACTTTAATGATTTAAAACAACTCTATTCAGTGGCAATCATTATTAATGAAAAGATTGATCTAGAAATTGCCAATCAACGCTTTGTCGTACGTTTAGGCAATACAGAGGAAAATCTGCTGCAATTTAAAAATTATGTCAAAATTTTAAATGACTACTACCGTCAATTTATTCGTGATCGAAAATAATCAGATGTAGAATGTTTCTCTTTGGCTATAAACAAAGAGAATTTAAAGACGTAGATTGCAAGCTTAAAAGTGTTTGATTTAGAGCAGAATATCACGATTGTAAAATGCATCGTGTTAATATGAGCTCAGGTGATTAAAACATTAAAAGCTATTAACATGTTCCAGCAAGAAATTTCACAACTCAATCTAAAACAGCTTAAAGCTGGCGAAAAGCGGTGGGTCGGAAACTTACAAGGCTCATCTGCTGCACTATTATTTAAAGAAATTAGTAAGCAGTCCAAGCAACTGTTTATTATTGTTGCGCGTAATAATCAGCATCTTGGGCAATTGGAAAGTGAGCTGGAATTTTACGGGATTAAACCGACCATTTTCCCAGATTGGGAAATTTTGCCTTATGATCGACTTTCTCCACATCAGGATATTGTTTCTGAGCGTTTAGCAATTTTATCCAACATGCCACAGCAAGGTGTATTGCTGGTTTCAGCGACGACTTTGGCGCAGCGAGTTGCACCTGCATCGTGGGTGTTGGGTGAACATTTTGATATTCAGGTTGGTCAAAAGTTTGACTTAGAACAACAAAAAGCACGTTTGGTTCAGGCCGGGTATCATCTGGTTGATACCGTATATGATCATGGTGAATTTGCTGTTCGTGGCAGTATTATGGATATTTATGCTTCGGGGCAAAGTGCGCCAATCCGCATTGACCTATTCGATGATGAAATTGATAGCTTAAAATTCTTTGATCCTGAAACACAGCGCACCACACAAAATTTACAGCAATTTACCGTGTTACCAGCCAAAGAATTTCCATTAAAAGAAGCACGTTCACTGTTCCGCGATCGTTATGCGGAAAGTTTTCCATCTGCCAATCCAAAGAAAAATCCAATCTATCAAGATGTCCAAGATGGCATTGCATCTCCGGGGATTGAATTCTATCTTCCGCTGTTTTTTAGCAAAGCGGCAATGCAAGAGCAAAGTACGCTATTTTCGTACTTACCAGAGAATGGCGTTGTCATTACAGATAAGGCGATTGATGATAGTTTGATTCAATTTTGGTCAGATGTGGTACGCCGTTACGAAGACCGCCGTCATAATATTGATCAACCAATTTTGCCACCTGATGAAATTTTTTTACAACCGAATCAGGTTTTAGAACATCTGAATCAGATGCGTCGAATCGTTGCATCTCCCGAACCTTTTGATGAAAAGGCAGGTGTATTAAATCTGGTTGCTGAAATTCCACCGAGACTACCGGTTGACCCGAAAAGGGAAAAACCATTTTCTGCGGTGAAACAATATATCGATAGCGCAAATTATCCAGTGCTATTGGTCGCTGAAAGTGCTGGTCGTCGTGAGACTTTAAAAGATGCATTACGCCCAAGTTTAGGCGATATTCCAACTGTTGAAGGCTTTGATGATTTTATTGCCTCGATGCATGCCATTGCGATTACCAATGCGCCCTTAGATCGTGGTTTGTTATTGACGGATAAGCTCAGTGTCATTTCAGAAAATCAACTGTATGAACATCGGGTTGTTCAACGTCGTCGTAAACGCCAGCAAGAAGTTTCAGAAGAGTTTTTAGTTCGTAGCTTAACTGAACTGAGCATTGGCGCACCTGTGGTGCATATTGATTATGGCGTAGGGCGGTATGCAGGTTTAATCACCTTAAGTATTGATGATCAAGATCATGAGTTTTTGCAGCTTGATTATGCCGATGCTGCGAAAGTTTATGTGCCTGTAACTAATTTACATTTAATCAGTCGCTATAGTGGTGGTGATCCAGATTTAGCGCCCTTACATAAACTCGGTACAGATGCATGGTCTAAGGCGAAGCGTAAAGCACTTGAACAAATTCATGATGTCGCGGCGGAACTTTTACATATTCAAGCGCGGCGCCATTCCAAACCGGGCTATGGTTTTGAATTAGATCAAAGCCTCTATATGCAATTTGCCAGTGGTTTTTCTTATGAAGAAACCCTTGATCAGGCTAATGCGATTGAAGCCACGATTTACGATATGCAACAAGCCAAACCAATGGATCGCTTAGTCTGTGGTGATGTCGGCTTTGGTAAAACTGAAGTGGCCATGCGCGCAGCTTTTGTTGCAGTTCAGAATAACAAGCAAGTGGCGGTTCTCGTTCCGACGACCTTGCTTGCTCAGCAACATTATGAATCGTTTAAAGATCGCTTTGCGGATTGGCCGATTCGTATTGAAGTGCTGTCACGTTTTGGTACATCCAAATCACATAGCAAAACCATTGAAGATTTAGCCGATGGTAAAGTGGATATCGTCATCGGTACTCATAAAATTTTGCAGGAAAGTGTGCAATTCAATAATTTGGGGCTAATGATTGTCGATGAAGAGCATCGTTTTGGCGTGCGTGATAAAGAGCGTATTAAAGCCTTGCGTGCTGATGTTGATATGTTGACACTGACGGCAACGCCAATTCCACGTACTTTAAATATGGCCTTTAGCGGTATGCGAGATCTTTCGATTATTGCAACGCCACCCGCGCGCCGCCTCGCGGTGAAAACCTTTGTGCAAGAACATACAGGTGATGCCATTAAAGAAGCGATTCTGCGTGAGCTCTTGCGTGGTGGTCAGGTCTATTTCTTACACAATGAAGTCGATACGATTGAACGTGCAGCGGAAAACCTCAGAGAGTTGGTACCGGAAGCGCGTGTTGCTGTGGCACATGGTCAAATGCGTGAACGTGAACTGGAGCAGGTCATGCAGCAGTTCTATCACAAAGAATATAATGTATTGGTTTGCTCAACTATTATTGAAACCGGTATTGATGTGCCGAATGCCAATACGATTTTGATTGAACGTGCAGATAAACTTGGTTTGGCACAGCTACATCAATTACGTGGGCGCGTGGGGCGTTCGCATCACCAAGCCTATGCTTATTTATTGGTGCCTTCAATGAAAGGTTTAAAAGGTGATGCCGAAAAGCGCTTAGATGCAATTTCCCGTGCTTCAACTTTGGGTGCAGGCTTTATGCTCGCCACAGAAGACTTAGAAATTCGCGGCGCAGGTGAATTATTGGGTGAACAGCAAAGTGGCTCAATGCAAACCATTGGTTATAGCCTGTATATGGAAATGCTAGAAAAAGCCACCAAAGCCATTCAAAAAGGTAAAACACCAAACTTTGATTCACCTTTATCGCTTACAGCTGAAATTAGTATGCATATGCCTGCTTTGATTCCAGATGAATATTTGGGTGATGTACATCAACGCTTACTGTTCTATAAGCGCATTAGTAATACCGATACCCAAGAGAAACTTGATAATATCCGTATGGAGTTGATTGATCGATTTGGTTTGCCACCACAACCAGTGAAGCAGCTATTTTCTGTGCATCAGTTGCGTTTAAAGGCAGAGCAATTGGGAATTACCAAAGTTGATATTAGTGCGCATGGCGGTCATATTGAATTTTCACCCGATACACCTGTCCAAGCCATCTCAATTATTCAAATGATGCAGAAACATCCAACTTTCTTCCGGATGGAAGGTGGTCAGCGTTTAAAAGTAATGGTCATGCTAGAAGAATATGATAAGCGGATTCAGTTTATAAATGATTTATTGGATAGTTTATTGACAGAATTGGCACATTAATCGCATTTTGGCGTGTCATTTGTTTCATTGTTTATAGGTTATGTTGATAAGCGTTTTTTCTAAAGAAGAAACGCTTGATTTTTTTGAGATATTTATTACAGTCCTAAAGTGCAAATGTTTAATTCAAATACGATTTATTTGTAATGAAACGTTCTGTACCGAATATTCACGCCCTTTAGGATGTGATAGTATTAGCCATCATTCTAATTTTGCATCATTTATAAAGATATGTTTAGTTTACATCCACAACTTGCTCAAGATACGTTTTATGTAGGCGACTTCCCATTGTCAACATGTCGTTTGATGAATGATATGCAATTTCCGTGGCTTATTCTAATTCCACGTGTGCCTGGCATCACGGAGCTTTATGAATTAAGTCAGGCTGACCAAGAACAATTTTTACGTGAATCAAGCTGGTTATCTAGCCAATTGTCACGTGTTTTCCGTGCAGACAAAATGAACGTTGCTGCATTGGGTAATATGGTCCCTCAATTGCATTTTCATCATGTTGTTCGCTACCAAAATGATGTGGCTTGGCCAAAACCAGTTTGGGGTACGCCAGCTGTTCCTTATAATAACGATGTCTTGGCACATATGCGTCAAACATTAATGTTAGCACTACGTGGTCAAGGCGATATGCCATTTGATTGGCGTATGGACTAATCCCAATTTACGGACAGGATCAGAAGGTTAAAAAATGGAAGTCCGTATGGGGGAGAACGAGTGCCGTTAGACAATTTAATCAGCAAAGAACCTAAGCAGTTTGAGTATTTCCATCGATTGATGGGATACATCATGCTGTCTTTGGTGGTTGTTGTCTATCACTATACTCAGCCAGATACCCAATACCAAATCTATATTCCTGCTTTTCTTTGTGCCATCTTACTAATAATTCCTAAACTCTCCCATTGGCTCATTTATAAATATAATAATAGTGTAAAACGTAGCGTCCTTTTTCTGATTGATATCATTGTTCTGGCTGTATTACTTTCCGCAGTTCATTTAAGTTTAGTACTGACTTTTCTTGCACTTTTTGCGCTGTTGTATACAACCATTTATAATAAAATCAACGTTATGATGTTTGCTTTGGCCAGTTTGATTGGCATTGCGGTTTTTTATCTGTGTAATATTTATATTTTTGGTTTTCAAGAGTATTTTGAGTCTACCAGCAGTGAATTGACCGTACTTGGTTTTATGTGTTTGATCACTTATTTTGGTGTCGGTACATTTTATCAGACCAGTCAGGTCCAATCGCTAACCAATCGAAAAGATCATTATTATGATCAAATGAACCGTTATATGGAATTTGCCAATCAACTGAGTCGATATGCCCCAATGCAGCTTTGGCAATCGATCATGAAAGGTGAGTCTGAGGCAAAAATTGAATATAAGCGTAAGAAAATGACCATTTTCTTTTCGGATATTCAAGGATTCACGGAGCTATCAGAAACTTTAATTCCAGATGATTTAGCCTTTCTTTTAAATGACTATTTAAGTCATATGACTGAAATTGCCAAACAATATGAAGGTACTGTCGACAAGTTTATGGGTGATGCAATTTTAATCTTTTTTGGCGATCCAGATAGTCAAGGCGTCGAAAAAGATGCAAAAACCTGTTTAGAAATGGCGATAGTGATGCGTCAGCAGATGAAGCTGTTACGCGAACGCTGGATCAAAATGGGTTATCCGCCATTACATATTCGTATGGGGATTTCGACAGGGTACTGTCACGTCGGGAACTATGGAGCAGCACATCGGATGGCTTATACCATTGTTGGTCGGGATGCAAACTTAGCCGCACGCTTACAAAGCGCAGCAGAAGTTGATGAGATCTTAATTTCTGATGATACACATCATCTGGTTAAAAATGACTATTTATGCGCACCGAAAGCACCAATTTTCCTTAAAGGGATTAAAGGTCCGGTACGTACTTGGCAAGTCATGGAAAAATACACCTCACAAAAAACTGATTATCAACGCTGGTTCGATTATGAATATAAAGGCTTTAATTTGTTGCTGAATCTAGATGAAGTACAAAACTTTGAATATCCAGAATTGATTCATGTCTTAGAACGAATGATTAAACGCCTACAAACTCAGCAAAAAATGACCAACTCCGAAGGGATTGTCAAATTAAACCTTGAAGATGAAGTTGTTGTTGAGGCGGTAAAAAAAAGTGAATACCATTCTTAAATAAAAAGCGTTGTTCTTCTAATATTTTGCATTCATTATTTTCTATTTCTAGATGATTTTACAATAATTCATTGCGCTTTTGATAATCAGTACCTTTAAATCAAACTTAAAAGCTATCTTTTGAAAGAGCCATAAAAAACAGCTCATCGTGAGCTGTTTTTGAAGAAACTATTCTGAAAAGTAAAAGAAGAGTTTAGTGATTTTCCGAAGCGTGGTTAATCGTGTATTTCGGAATTTCAACTTCTAAATCTTCATCTTCAATTTTAACTTGGCAAGAAAGACGAGAGTCTGGTTCTAAGCCCCAAGCACGGTCAAGAAGATCGGCTTCAACATCATCCATTTCGTCTAAACCATCAAAACCTTTACGCACAATCACATGGCAAGTCGTGCATGCTTTAGACATGTCACATGCGTGTTCAATTTTGATGCCATTTTTCAACATGCTTTCGCACAGATTGGCATTTGCTTCGACTTCAAACTCAGCGCCATTTGGACAAATTGTTGCGTGAGGCAATACTTTAATACGTGGCATAGTCTTTACCTATTAATTAATTTGAGTTTGACCAATCATCAAGTTTTGTACCTTTTAAAGCGGCATCAATGTGCTGATTCATACGTGCAGCGGCAAACGCATCACTATGTATTTTAAGCTGTTCAACAGCATGTTCAATCGCTTTAATTTCTGTCGTTTCAAGTGCATTTTCTAACACTTGGCGTGCAGCAGCTAAATCATTTTTCTGTTGTTCAGTCAGAAGTTGAACATCGACCTTAAGTGCTTGTTCAAGTGCTTCAAGTTCACGTTTTGCTTCTACTTTGGTTTCTTGTAGATGACGTGAGTTTTTGTCTTCTTCGGCAAACTTATAGCCATCAATCAGCAAGCGTTCAGTATCAGCATTAGACAAACCATAAGATGGTTTAATGTCAATTTGGGCATGTACGCCAGAAGTAGTTTCTTTGGCAGATACGGTCAGTAAACCATCTGCATCAACTTGGAAAGTCACTTCAATACGCGCTTGACCAGCGGTCATTGGTGGAATGCCATGCAGCACAAAACGACCAAGACTACGACAATGCTCAACGAGATCACGTTCACCTTGAACCACATGAATCAGCATGGCTGTTTGACCATCTTGATAAGTGGTAAATTCTTGGCGACGTGCAACAGGAATTGCTGTATTACGTGAAATTAAACGTTCAACCAAGCCACCCATGGTCTCAAGACCCAATGAAAGCGGTGTGACATCTAAAAGTAATGAACCATCTTTCGAGTTACCAATTAGCTGATTAGCTGTAATTGATGCGCCAATCGCTACAACTTCATCAGGGTTGATGGTGCATAGTGGTTCTTGGTTGAATACTTCTGCTACCGCTTTTTGTACTGCATAAGAGCGAGTAGAGCCACCAACTAAAACAACGTTTTGAATATCGTCTAGTTCAAGTTTTGCATCACGCATCACACGTTTACATACGCTAATAGTTTTGTCTAAAGCCACTTTGATGATGGCTTCAAAAGTAGGGCGGTCTAAAGTTAAAGATTGATCTAAAACTTTAAGTTCCACTGAATCATGGTCAGTTAGGGCCTCTTTAGCTTTACGTGCAGATACAATGAAATGTGCATATTCAGCATCATCTAAAGTTTCAATATTTAGTTGTTTCTTCGTCCATTTCACAATCAGGCGGTCTAAGTCATCACCACCTAAAGCAGTGTGCCCACCGGTTGCAAGAACTTCAAACACACCTTGTGAGAAGCGAAGAATTGAAACGTCAAATGTACCGCCACCTAAGTCATAGATCACATAGTTTTGGTCATGTGCAAGGTTGGTTTCTTGGTCTAAACCATATGCTACCGCAGCAGCAGTTGGTTCATTCAATAAACGCAGCACATTTAAACCGGCAAGCTGTGCAGCATCACGTGTTGCTTGGCGCTGAGCTTCATCAAAATAAGCCGGAACAGTAATGACAGCACCATTAACAGGGTTATTTAGACTACTTTCAGCGCGATCTTTGAGTTGTTTTAAGATTTCGGCAGAAACTTCAACTGGTGTTTTACGACCTTGGGCTGTTTCAAAAGCAGGCATTTCATTCGCTTCACCGACGAGTGCGTAAGGGTGTTGGAATTTAATGTCGGCTTTAGAGCGCCCCATAAAACGTTTTACAGAAGCAATGGTATTTTTAGGATCTGTGGTTAAAAATGGTTTTGCGTCATCACCATATTGAGTGGATGTTTCGCTATAGTGTGCAATAGATGGAAGTAACACTCGACCGTGTTCATCGTTAAGCACTTTTGCTTTGCCAGAAAGTACCGTGGCTACTAAAGAGTGTGTAGTCCCGAGGTCAATACCAATCGCAATACGGTGTTCATGCGGCGCACTTGATTGACCAGGTTCTGCAATTTGCAAGAGAGCCATGTGTTACATCCTTTGAGCGTCAAATATTAAAAATAAATTAAAAATCATCATCTAAGTCAAAGCTGTCATCGTCTAAGAAACGATCTTCCGCTTTGTCGATATCAGCCATCACTTTTTGGAAGAAGCGGAGTTTACGAACGGTATCGCGCGCTTCAGCCCAGTCTTGGTCGTCATAATCAATTTTGAACTCACGTACCAAGCCGTCAATCCATTGCTGAACTTCAGTTTTAAGAGAGCTTAGATCATCGGCTGATTGAGCCTCATCTAACTGCTCACGAATTTCTAAAGCATCCTGCAAAAATTCAAAATCACTAATCGATTGATCGAGATGATAATCTTGTTTTTTTAAACTTAGGAGGTACGCAGCGCGGCTATCTACATTGGATAAAGCTTTAAACGCTTGATTAATTTCACTTGATTTAATCAGCGCAAGATCTTTGTCTTCGGCTTTATCTGGGTGATATTGTTGCTGCAACTTTAAAAACTCTGATTTTAAAACTGCTAAATCAATATCGAGTGCTACGGGAAGGTTAAACAACTCAAAATGATTCATGGGAGATAAGGTCCGCAATAGATGTGCAAAAAGTGGCGCTTTAAATGCAATTAAAACAGTGAATATTACACTGTTTTAATGCCAAAAGAGAGAAGTGTAGGGTTAAACAGTGAACGATTCACCACAGCCACATTCGCCTTTTTTATTCGGGTTGTTAAATTCGAAGCCTTCGTTTAAACCGTTTTTGACGTAATCCATCTCCATGCCTTCAAGATAAACTAAGCTTTTAGGGTCAACAAAAACTTTAACACCGTGCTGATCAAATACTTGGTCATGTGTGTCGATTTCATCTACGAATTCGAGTACATAAGCCAAGCCTGAACAGCCTGAAGTTTTCACGCCAACGCGAATGCCTTCACCCTTACCGCGATTTGATAGGTAATTGCTGATATGAGTTGCAGCATTTTCAGTTAAATGGATCATGAAAACTCCGTTAATCTTTCTTAAAACGCGTGAACAATTAAGCTTTTACTTTCTTGCTACGGTAATCTTCTACAGCAGCTTTAATTGCATCTTCAGCAAGTACAGAGCAGTGTACTTTTACTGGCGGAAGAGCAAGTTCAGTTGCAATATCAATATTTTTGATTGCTTGAGCTTCATCAAGCGTTTTGCCTTTAAGCCATTCTGTTACTAATGAGCTAGAAGCAATTGCAGAACCACAGCCATAAGTTTTGAAGCGAGCTTCTTCAATTACGCCGTTGTCATCTACTTGAATCTGTAAACGCATTACATCGCCACATGCAGGTGCACCGACCATACCTGTACCAACGTTTTCTGCATTTTTATCTAAAACACCAACATTACGAGGGTTTTCGTAATGATCAATTACTTTTTCGCTATAAGCCATGATGCTTCTCCAAAACTCGGGGTCAGCCTTAAGATTAATATGGGGGTGAAATTACGTTAATCAATGAGATAGCCTTAAAATAAAAGCTATCTCACCGGGATGAATTAGTGTTCAGCCCATTCTACAGAGTTTAGATCGATACCTTCTTTGTACATATCCCAAAGAGGAGAAAGATCGCGCAATTTTTCAACTGCGGCTTTAGTGATTTCAAGAACGTGATCAATATCAGCTTCAGTGGTGTATTTACCAAAACTAAAACGAATTGAGCTATGCGCGAGTTCGTCTGAAAGACCCAATGCACGAAGTACATAAGATGGTTCTAAAGTTGCAGATGTACATGCAGAACCCGAAGAAACCGCACAGTCTTTCAATGCCATCATTAACGATTCACCTTCAACAAAGTTGAAGCTGACGTTTAGATAGTTAGCAACGTTGTATTCTGGGTGACCATTCAGGAAGACTTGTTCAAGACCTTGTAAGCCATTCCAAAGTTTGTCACGAAGCATACGGATACGCGTTTGTTCAGCATGCAGGTTTTTGCCTGCTAGTTCAAATGCTTCGCCCATGCCCACAATTTGGTGAGTCGCAAGTGTACCAGAGCGCATACCACGTTCATGGCCGCCACCGTGCATTTGCGCTTTAATACGTACACGTGGTTGACGGCGTACATAAAGTGCACCGATGCCTTTAGGACCATAGATTTTGTGGCCAGAGAAACTCATCAAATCAACTTTCATTGTTGAAAGATCAATTTCGACTTTACCTGCAGCTTGCGCAGCATCTACGTGGAAATAAGTTTTGTTTGCGCGAGTTAATTCACCAATAGCAGCAACGTCAGTAACCGTACCAATTTCGTTGTTAACCATCATTAAAGACACAAGAATGGTATCTGGGCGAAGCGCAGCTTGAACCATTTCAGGTGTGATTAAACCTGTTTTTGCTTCTGGTTCAATATAAGTAATTTCGAAACCTTCTTCTTCAAGCTCGCGGCAAGTATCAAGAATGGCTTTGTGTTCGATTTTACTTGTAATAATGTGTTTGCCTTTAGAGCCGTAAAACTGAGCAATACCTTTGAGTGCAAGGTTGTCAGATTCAGTTGCACCTGAAGTCCAGACGATTTCACGCGGATCAGCTTTTATAAGGTTGGCAACTTGTTCACGTGCATATTCTACTTTTTCTTCTGCTTGCCAGCCGTAAGCATGAGAACGAGAAGCTGCATTACCAAAAGTACCGTCAAACGTTAGACATTCCATCATACGTTCTGCGACTTGAGGGTCTACAGGAGTAGTTGCTGCATAGTCAAGATAAATAGGACGCTTCATGTCAAATACCTGTAACCGATAAAAGGGCTGAATCAAAGTTTGCTGTATTCTGGCGAAGGGATACGGTTTGAACGTTATCGCGAGCTACAAGATCAGCAAGGGTGATTTTTGCAAGATAATCGGCAATGTGGTGGGAGAGTTCCTGCCATAAATCATGAGTTAAGCACATTGCACCATTTTGGCAGTTGCCTTTATGGTCGCAACGAGTGGCATCAACTGTTTCATTTACAGCTTCAATAATTTCTAAAACAGTGATGTCTTCAGCACTACGAGCAAGGTGATAACCACCATTTGCTCCACGGATACTGGAAACTAAGCCGTGACGCTTTAATTTTGCAAATAACTGCTCAAGATATGCCACTGAAATGGTTTGACGAGCTGCAATTTCTGCAAGAGTGATCGTTTGTTCAGTTGGCTGCAAAGCTAGATCGAGTAGAGCAGTCACTGCGTAGCGACCGCGAGTTGTTAAGCGCATGATTCGATACACATGTTAAGTCTAGATGTGCCGATTTTATGAATCCTGACTAAAATAGTCAAGTTTTTTTAAGTATGTTTGATTGATTTATTTTACGTGAAAAATTATGTATTTAATTGAGCCAAATATTATACACTAATAACATTATTAAAAGAACAGTGATTAGACTAAAAGCGATATTAATACGCTTTTGGCGACGTTCAATGCGTTTTATGCGGTTTTTATATTGTTTAACTTCAACTTGAAGTGTATTAATTTTTGAACGTTGTTGATCAATCTTTTCTAAAAGTGGTGCAATACGCTTTTTGGATGTAGTGACATCATTCTCGTCAGCAGGTTCAGAGAGCCAATGTTTCCAGTCAGATAAAATCTTTGGCACACTGAATAATGAGATCAAATCACGGAATTCATCTTTGAGAACAATATCACCATCGATGCGCATGGTTTTAATGCTTTTACGATTACCAAAGATAAAGATTTTGACCAAATCCATCAATGTTGTACGAATATCGAGGTCGATTGGTCGATCTGGTGCTTGTGTGTCAAACAAAATACCGTGCTCAGAAAATTGCACATAAAAGTCAAAATAGGGGATATAGCTGTTAATTTTTAACGCAACTTTTTGGTCGACAAATTTTTTAGCTTGTAATGCGATAACGCGGTCATGTTTTAAAATAAAGGTAAAGATTGTTTCTAAAACAATTAAAGTCATCGTAAGCAACAAATGGGGTTGAGCTTGTTTTTGTTGCGTATCACTCATAAAAAAATTGTCCTTTTAAATCATGAAGTGCTGGAAATGAGCATCCTACTTCTAGCTAGTTTGAGCTAATTAAGGATATACCAAAAAGTTAGTAATTCACTAGCTTTGTAGAACAGTTTACTGAATCTATCAAGTAATATGTTTGCTATTATGAGGTTAAATTGTGGAATCACGTGTGAGTGTGCACATAAAACAATCAGGAGAAGTGCAATTTATGGAAAATTTAGAAAGCATTAATGATGATGTGCAGTTGCCAACGGAAAAACCTTTAAAGTCACGTACTCGCGGACCTTCTGATCGAAAGTCAAAAATGGATTTTCGTAAATATACCAAACAAATTTGGCTCGCAGGTTTAGGTGCTTTTTCACGTGCAGAAGGAGAAGGAAATAAACTTTTTGACTCCTTGGTCAAAGTTGGTGAGGAACTTGAGTCCAAAACAGTTGATATTGCTGATCAAACCGTCGAAAAAGTATCAGAAAAAGCCAAAGAATCGGTGACGGATACCAAAGATAAGGTCGAAAAAATTTTAGATAACAGTGTTAATCATTCTTTAAACCGTTTAGGATTGGTCACTGTAAAGGATCTACAGCACTTAGAAAGGCTTATACTTCAATTACATAGTAAAGTTGACCAATTAACTGAAGAAAATGCTCAATTAAGAGCCGAAATACTAAAGAAACGTTAAAATTTTTATTATTATCGAATTTTCAAGGTTTTTTTTGTCAAAAAATTCTATAAAAAGAGGTTTGGGAGTATTGCGTTTAACCCTAAAGCATTGCTATAAAGGCGCTATGGCGTTTTAAACAAATTCTTGAACCTTAAATAAACGATATTAAGAGGACGTAATTTTCATGAATAAATCAGAATTAATTGATGCAATTGCCGAAAATGGGGGATTATCTAAGGCTGACGCTGGTAAAGCTTTAGATGCTACAATTGCAGCAGTTACTAATGCGCTAAAAGCTGGTGATACAGTTACTTTAGTTGGTTTCGGTACTTTCAGTGTTAAAGAACGTGCTGCACGTACTGGTCGTAACCCACAAACTGGTGCGACTTTAGAAATCAAAGCAAGTAAAGTTCCTAGCTTCAAAGCTGGTAAAGGCTTGAAAGATTCTGTAGCTTAATTAGCTTAAGCTTATGAAACGCGCCAATTTTGGCGCGTTTTTTATTGGTAAATGTGATTAATCAATTTATCGCATTCATTCATCACGGGTTTTCGGTTAAAATTCACCGCAAATAAAATATTGGAATACTTATGGAATCGTTTCGTAAAGTTATTAAGGGTTGGTTGGGCAAAGTCTTGCTCGTTTTGTTTTTGACCCCTTTAGCACTTGTAGGTATTGAAGGATATTTTAGTAGTGGTTCAAAAGATACAGCTAAAACGGTAAATGGTGCTGAAATTTCGAAAAAAGAACTCGAAGCATTAACGAGCTCATTAAAAGAACAATATCTTGCTTATGCTCAGGGTGATGAAACTTTACTTAACCAAAGCTTTATTAATAACAAAGCGATGGATACTTTAATTTCTCGTCAAGTGTTATTACAACAAGCCGATAAATTAGGCATTAGTTTAAGTGATGCGCAAATCGTTCAGATGATTCATCAACAACCAAGTTTTCAAGTGAATGGCGCATTTTCTGATGAACAGTTTGCGAAATACTTAGCATCGATTGGGATGACGAATCGTGCATTTGTTGAAAATTTGCGTAAAGACCATTCTTTGAAAATGTTGTCTACTACATTTATGGACTATGCTTTAGTCAGTAAGTTGGATATTTTACAGATTGCGAACTTACAAACTGAGCAACGTAGCATTCAGTTGGCAAGTATTAATCTTGAAAATTATAAGAAAAATGTGAAAGTAACAGATGCTGAAATTGCAGCCTATTACGAAAAGCATAAAAATAAGTTTAAACAAGCCACTAGTGTGGATGCCGACTACGTGTTGTTAAGCCCTGCGAATATCGCTGCGCCAGTTGGAACCGCAACAGACGCTGAGCTGAAAGAAGCGTATAACGCATTTGTAGTGTCTGCTCAGCAGTCGGTTAAACCCGTTGTTAAACACATTATGATTACTGCGACAAGCCGCTCAGATGCTGAAGCGAAGAAGCTTGCTGAAAGTGTTCAGGCGAAAATCAAAGCAGGTTTGAGTTTTGATCAAGCTGCTGCACAGTTCTCTGAAGATACTCAAAGCAAAGCAAAAGGTGGTGAGCTTGCTGCTTACGAAAAAGGTGTGTTTGGTGATACGTTTGATGCTGCTGTAGCCAGCGCAAAATCTGGTGAGGTTTCTGCACCTGTTAAAACGGGTGATGGTTATCACTTAATTCAAGTGATGACACCAGCAGTGAAAGTGGCTTCTTTTGAACAAGAGAAAGCGCGTTTACAAGCTGAAGTTGCTGCATCAAAACAAGCTAACCTTTTCTCTGATACTGTAAACAGTCTGAATGATCTGGTGGTGAGCAGCGACGCTTTAGATGTTGTTACTCAAGAAGTGAAAGGCGTTAAAGTTCAATCAGTAAAAGGTTTGACTTTGTCATCACAACATCCAGTGTTGAGCGATGCAAGTGTGAAGGTGAAGCTGTTTAATGATGATGTGAAAAATGGTGAACGTAATGTTTCATCAAGCATTCAGCTTAAAAATGGCGATGTGGTTTGGGTAAAAGTACGTAATTACCACGCTGCTGGTGTTCAAACGCTTGCTGAAGCCAAAGCTAAAGTCAAAGCACAATTGATTGAGCAAAAAGCATCTGAAGCTGCTAAAGCGCAAATTCAGACAACTTTAAAAGCATTTAATACTCAACCTGCCGCAAACGTTGCTAAAGGTAGCTTGAACTTTGAAAATGCAGGAACATTCACTCGTGCAGATGGTTTGTTAAAACCTGAGATTCAACATGCTGCATTTAGTGCGAAGGCACCGAAAGAAGGCTATTGGTCTATAGCGACAACAAATCTTCCAAATGAATTGGTGGTGGTTGCTGTAACTCATGTGAAAAAACAATCTGAAGATGCGCTGACTGGTGAGCAATTGACTGAGTTGACGAAGTTGTATCAACAGTTGCGTGGCCAACAAGAGTTTGATGACTATACGCGTTATTTAAAAAATCATGCAAAAATCAAATAATTGATTAATGTATTAAAAACCAGCTTTTCGAGCTGGTTTTTTTTATGGCAAAAATTGACTGTAAATAAGGAAAACTAGCGCTTCCTTTGGTTGTGGATGGTGGGGGCATATACTCATATTGGGGACGGAACAGTTGGAGGTTCAGCCTTATTTGAAGTTTTGTCTAATATTTGATAACAATTTGTGCATAAAAAAGCGAGATGAATCTCGCTTTTTTACATCACTCAAATGGCTTAGCTACGGATTTTAATTTCATAACCAGTATATTTACGGATGTTAATCACACCTGTATCTAGAATTAAATACTGACCTTTAATCCCCTGTAGTTTGCCGCGGATGATTGGCGTTTTATCCAGATTATGCGATTTAATCTTTTCTGGATATTCCTCCACAGGGTAAATGAACTGACGCGGCAATTCATCTTCCATCAACTCGACCGTTTCATTGAATTCTAAGTTTTGACTAAATTCATCACGGATTTTCTGAATTTTCGGTGCAAATTCTTCAATCAGTTGTTCACGAATTTCAATTAGATCTAAAGGCTCAGCTTCACCTTTTAATAACTTGCGCCAATCGGTTTTGTCTGCAACTTGTGTACCAAACATTACTTCTAAATGTCCAGAAAGGCGGCGAGAGCCCACTTTCATGATCGGTAGTGCCTGGGTTGCGCCCTGATCCAGCCAACGCGTTGGCATTTGACCTAAGCGAGTAATGCCGACTTTGAGTGAGCTGGAATTGGCTAAATAGACAATATGCGGCTGGAAGCACACTTCATGGGCAAAATCATCTTCGCGGCAAGTGCCTAAATGATAATGACAGGTTTCAGGCTTCATGATGCACATATCGCAAGATGCTTTGGTTTTCATGCACTTAAAGCAATGACCTTGTGAATATGACTTCGGTGTTTTTTTACCGCATGATATACAGTAAATATTGCCTGTCGCCTCAATCTCAATTTCTTGGCCGATATTGAAGGGTAGATCAACTTCTGAGCGATCTAGAATAAATTTATACTCAACATTTGCCTTGTGTGTATGTTGATCAGTTACACTAAGATCCTTGAGACCTGCGTGCATTTTATGACAAATGCCTTGTAGTTCCATGCGAATATTCTCTCAATATTAAGGATGCGGTTAATGGCCGAGCAAAATGTCATCACTTCTATGCTAGACGATTTGTCAAAAGAGCAGCCAATTTCTACCGCAATTTGTATTGGTCAGAATCTTGAACAATACAATCAATTTCATCCAATTCAATGGCAATATTTTAACGTAACTGAGTTTTTAAATCTGCCTTTTACCCAACGTTTTGATTTGGGTTTTGTGATTCTGGATACAGAAGACATGCTCGCGCTGTCTGAACAGCAGAAAACCCAGATATTGGTGAAGCTGCGTGATCTTTTGGCGAAGCGCATTGTGGTGGTGGGTAAACTGCAAGATGAGCAGTTATTGCGTGCCTTAGGGTTTACTCAGTTAATCGATAAAACTAGCCATGACAGTGATTTTGCGTTGTGGCAATTTAATATTTTAACCTATAAGCATATTCCAGATTGGTTTAATTCTAAATTTTGGGCGAATCCTGAGAATTGGGATAAATTCCGTTGGTAACAAATACTTAGTCCTGTTTTAGTTGCAAAATTTAACAAACAAGCCTGATTTGAATCATGTTTCCAACGTATGCTGTAAACAACTTAAAAATAGGAATAAGAAAATGACGAATCTCAGCAATATTGTCGAAATTTTAGCGAAGCAAGCGCTTGGCGGTTCTACAGGACAAAATCAACAGGGTGGTCTAGGAGGCATGCTCGGTTCTGTATTGGGTCAGTTGGGAAATAATGCCAATACACAAAATCCACAAGGCAATACACAGAATCAAGCAGGCGGGCTCGGTGGAATTTTAGGTTCAGTGCTCGGGCAACTCGGTGGTTCAGCTCAACCACAACAACGTACCAGTGGTGGCAATAATACTTCAGCAATTTTGATTGCTGTATTACCTTTGGTGCTTGCTTGGATTCAAAAGCAAGGTGGCCTACAAGGTGCACTGGATAAGTTACGTGGGCAAGGCTTAACCAGCCAAGTCGATGATTGGGTGTCTACAGGGCCGGGCGACAATGCGTCAGTTAATAATCAACAAGTTCAAGGTTTGTTTGATGATGCTGACATTGAAAAAGTCGCGCAAGAAACTCAAGCACCAAAACAGGATGTTTACAGTGCAATTTCAACAGTATTGCCACAGATTATTGACTCTTTGACACCACAAGCAGGTCAAACCAATCAAAATGAAGCCAATACGGATATTCAGCAAATGATGAATTTAGTTTCAGGATTTTTAAAACGCTAAAAATTCTGTTGTGGCGTAGATGAAAAGCCAGTGAAGTGAATGCTAGCTTTTTTATTGTTGGAATTTTTTAAGCTAGAGAAACTTTAATCAATAAGTCTGGTTTAAGACGGGTTAAACAAGCGATTGGAAACGCAGATTTTTTTACCAATATAATGTGAATGTTTTTGACGAATTAAAATAATTTGAGATTGAAATTCAAGTTCGCCAAATTCAGGTTCAACTTGTACGTAGTGCAATTGACCATATTCATCGCGTACACGAGCCTGAGCAGAAAATCCTGGACGCGCATTACCACTCGAGATGGTTGCTAAACGACCCAGTAAATTGATGGTTCGTTTTTTGTATTTGGGTGGAATAACTTGATCCAAGCAATGAATCATAAATACTGTGAAAAATATGGCAATAATTAGTGCAGGAAGCATCAGATAATAAGCGGGAAGAAAATGACCTTCTTGTGCATGAATGAGGAACTCTAAGACATAACCTGCAAAACTAAAGTTCATGAGCAGAAAGAATAGAATCAAAGTTTTGGAAAATTTAACATTGAGTAAGGCAAGTTCATTTAAGCGTTGAGGTGCAATTTTTCTCAATAATAGACTAGGGCTCGTGTTGATATAATACCCAATGGTTTCCACCATGCCCAACAAAAGCACAGCCAATAAACTTAAGTGAAAAGGGATTAAGTTATAGTCTGTTAAAAATGCGGACATGGCAGGATTCCAAAACTTATTCTTCTACGAGGTAAATTCCACCATCAGAATGCACGTTAATCTCTACTTTTTCAAGAGATTGTCCTTGGCATGGACCAGAAATACATTCACCAGATTCAACCATGAATAAAGCGCCATGGGTTGAACATTCAATAAACTCTTGGTCACGATCAAGGAATTGGTTTTCTAAAAATTCCAATTCTACTTGTAGGTGTGGGCAGAGGTTTTGGTAAGCGTAAAACATCCCATCACGTTGTGTGATAAAGATCGTATCACCGTTTGGTGTTTCAAAAGAGCGCGCCTCACGCTCAGGCACGTCATGGGTCATGCAAATTTTAAACATTAAGCACATTCCTTTTGGAAAGACTGTAAAAGTGCAGCATAGTCTTTAACGGCAAGTCGAGGACCAAACTGAGAAACCACTTCACTTGAAATTAAGATGGCAAGTTCTGTGGCAGATTTATAATCGTGGCCCGCATTGAGTGCATAGAGGAAGGCACCTGAGAATGCATCACCCGCACCATTGGTATCGACAGCAATTACTTTACGGCCCGGCACGGTAAATGTATTTGATTCATTATGAATTAATGCGCCTTTAGCCCCGAGTGTAATGACAATGTGTTTACTTAGTGATTGCAATTGAGCTAGAGCAGCATTTAGATTATCAGTTTCGGTGTACATCAATGCTTCTTGTTCATTACAGAATAAGAGGTCCACACCATCATCAAGTAACTCATCCAGACCTTGACGTGCATATTGCACCATCGCTGGATCAGATAAAGTCAATGCAATTTGAACGTGATTGGCTTTGGCAATTTCACGTGCTTGTTTCACCGCTTGACGTGCAGAATCAGAAGTTGAAAGATAACCTTCAATATATAGCCATTTTGCTGAATTTAGCGGTGCAAAATCAATTTGAGCATCTGTCAGCTCTGCGGTAATGCCTAAATAGGTATGCATGGTGCGTTCAGAGTCTGGACTTACCAGTACCATGCAGGTGCCTGTGACACCTTCACTGATAGATTGCGCTGCAGTTTGAATTCCTGCGTCATTTAAGCCATTTAAATAGATTTTTCCTAGCTCATCATGACCGACACGGCAACCATAAAATGCAGAACCACCTAATGCGCTAAATGCAACAGTCGTATTTGCAGCAGAACCACCTGAAGCCTGACCTTTATAATCTTGAGAAGCTTTTAAATTATTATACAACGCAGCTTGAGTGTCACCGTCGGTAAGTTGCATGGTGCCTTTTTGCAGATTTTGCTGAATAAGGAAGTCGTCAGAGACTTTAAATTCCTGGTCAATAAGTGCGTTACCAATCGCAAAAAGGTCAACTGTTGCCATGTTGTTCAATCACATCAAAAAATGAAAGTGTTAAGTTTACACCAATGCTCAGGATTGCTGTAGTGAGTTGAATAAAATTCAATTATAGGAAGGTTGGATGAATTTCGCCCATATTGATTGTTTTTTTATATTTTTATTGATTTAGTTGCCGTTTTAATCAGCTTTGCTATTGTGCAAAGTGATTTTTTTTACTTTGATAGTGCCATAAGATTTTCGTGCTCAACCTAAGTGCGTTTTGTAGAAATAAAGATAAACTGATTAAAAGTGTGGATATATGGAAATAACAATTCGTCAAGCTGAGCAATTACCTGCTCAAATCGAAAATATTGCCGCGTTAGCACAGCATGAAGGCCATGTTTTTATACACCGTTTAATCGAAGAATATCGCAGTGGTAAAAACCGTTTTGACCAAGCCGGCGAGCAGCTTTTATTGGCTTATGATGGTGATAAATTGATTGCTTGTGGTGGTCTGAATCAACAATGGGGGGATGCGGGTGTGGAGGAGCGTATTGGTCGTGTGCGTCGTTTTTATGTGCATCCACAGTATCGTCAGCATGGAGTTGGAAAACAATTACTGATTGAGCTGGAAAAAGGGGCAAAAAAACACTTTTCTGCGCTCTGCCTCAATACAGAAAATAAATTTGCTGCAAAATTTTATCAAAAGCAAAATTATGTTTTTGTTGAAAATCATCCAAATTATAATTATTTCAAATACCTAGTTTAGATTGAATAACTCAAAATCTAGTGTATTTGATGAAATGAAAGAAAAAAGCATCCATTTTATGGGTGCTTTTTTTATGTTGATTTAGGCTTTAATTTTTACGCTACTTTGCTGTGTAAAAAATTAGTGCGTAAAGATGTAAGTCGCCTTCTTAAATTCATATTCAATTAAGCCTTTACTGCAATCATGATTCTAAGTATTCATCAGGTGATGCTTAGAATGACTTCAACAGAATTACAGCAATTTTGGCTTAAAGTTCCGACAATTACAGGGCTGTTTTGGCTCACTAAAATTTTTGCCACAACATTTGGTGAAACGGGTGGTGATGCACTATCGATGTCCCTGAATTTAGGCTATCTCGTTAGTACCTTTATTTTTGCGACCATTTTTATTGTCCTGTTATTTTTTCAGATTCAAGCAAAAAGCTATAAGCCGTATTTGTATTGGGCAACCATTATTGCCAGTACCACTGTGGGTACGACGTTGGCAGATTTTGTAGACCGTTCATTGGGCATTGGCTATTTAGGCGGAAGTCTAATTTTGATTAGCCTTGTTCTTATTTCATTGTTCAGTTGGTACAAGTTTGAAGGCACAATTGATCCTTATGCCGTACAACAACCTCGAACCGAAGTATTTTATTGGTTGACGATTACTTTTTCTCAAACCTTGGGTACGGCGCTAGGCGACTGGGCATCAGACAGTGCGGGGCTTGGTTATACGGGCAGCATAGTGTTGTTTTTGAGTTTGATTGTGCTCATGGCGTTGTTGTATTACTTCACATCGGTGTCTCGTACCATCTTGTTCTGGAGTACTTTTGTGTTGACGCGACCACTGGGTGCAGTAGTGGGTGATTTTCTCGATAAACCGATTAGTTCGGGTGGTTTGGATTTAAGTCGATTTGCTGCATCTTTGGTGTTGCTTATCGCTATTGTGATCTGTATTTATTGGTCGAACCGTTGTGATCCAGCAACGTCTAAAGTTGCACATTAGTCCACGTATTGGCAGCTTGAGGTGGTTTTTGCTTTAAAAATATAACTTGATTAAAAGCGTTGGAAATGTTGTTTCAGTGAATCTTGTTCTGACTTTTTGAGGTATACTTTGCTGTATCTTTAAAGTAATAGATTAGGAGCACGCATGACTGTAGATGTCACTGAAACCATTTCTCAAACTGTACATCCCGCGTTTCAGTTGATACGTCAACACCATGTTGAAGCCTTGGACATTTTAGTGTCTGAATATAAACATAAAGTCACAGGTGCAGTACATTATCACTTAGCCACCAATCATGATGAAAATGTATTTTTGGTTGCCTTCCGTACGCAGCCGATGGACTCAAAAGGCGAAGCACATATTCTTGAACATACCGCACTGTGTGGTTCAGAAAAATTCCCTGTACGTGACCCATTCTTTTTAATGATTCGTCGTTCATTAAATACCTTTATGAACGCGTTTACTGCTGCCGATTGGACGGCGTATCCATTTGCGACACAAAACAAAAAAGACTTCCAAAACCTGCTTGAAGTGTATATGGATGCGGCATTTGCAGCGAATTTGAATCCATTGGATTTTGCACAGGAAGGTATTCGTATCGAACTGGAAAATGGTGAGCCTGTTTATAAAGGTGTGGTATTTAATGAAATGAAAGGTGCAATGAGTTCACCTTCAGATCAGTTGTATCATCAACTTGCGCATCATTTGTTCCCAGAAACCACGTATCACTATAACTCTGGCGGTGATCCGAAAGATATTCCAGACCTAAGCTACGATGAGTTAGTTGGATTCTACAAATCACATTATCACCCAAGTAATGCGGTCTTCATGACCTTTGGTAATGAACTTGCCTACGACTTACAAGAGCAATTTGAAAAGCTGGCATTGTCTAAATTTGAACAAGGTCAAACTTTATATTCAAAACCAGAACGTCGTTTAGCTGCACCGCTGACGGTGACTGAAACTTATGCTGTCGATGCGGAAGACTTGAAAGACAAAACTTATCATGTGCTTTCATGGTTATTGCCTGAAGCGAGCAACATTAAACTTCGTTTAGGTATGCGTCTAGTTGAAGGGGTATTGCTTGAAGATTCAGCATCGCCATTACGCCATTACCTTGAAACGTGTGGTTATGCACAATCGACTGGCCCATTCATGGGTGTGGATGATTCAAACTATGAAATGACCTTCTTCTGTGCGATTCAAGGTTCAAACCCTGAACATGCTGAAGAATTTAAAAATGGTGTATTTAACGTTCTTCAAGATGTAGCGGTTAAACCTGTAGACGCTGCATTGGTTGAAGCGATTTTGCATCAAATTGAATTGCATCAACGTGAAATCAATGGTGATGGTATGCCGTATGGTTTAAGCCTGATTTTAAATGGTTTAAGCAGCGCAATTCACCATTCAGACCCTGTTGATGTCTGGGATGTGGATACGGCCATTGAGCAAGTAAAAGAAGAGTTGAAAGACCCAATGTGGCTTTCAAACTTGATTCAGGAATATTTGTTGGATAATCCACACCGCGTGCAACTGACTTTAGTTCCAGATGCAGAGAAAAATGTAGTTGACACCGCGGCTGAAAAAGCGCGTTTAGCGGAGATTGGTGCAAAACTGACTGAAGAAGACAAAGCAGAAATTATTAAACAAACGGAAGCTTTAAATATTCGTCAAGATACACCGGACGATCTCAATTTATTGCCAAAAGTTGGCCTGGAAGATATTCCTGCTCAGTTGCAAATTGTCCAAGGTCAATTGCGTGAAGTGATCAGCAATGGACTTGATACGCCATTGAATCTGTATCATGCAGGGACCAACGGAATTTACTACCAACAAGTGTTAATCCAAATTCCAGATGAAGTGGTGCAATCACCGTATTTCAACCTATTGTCTATTTTGATGGGTGAAGTCGGTGCTGGTGAGTATGGTTATCTTGAATTGCAACAACTTCAAACCGCGGTGAGCGGTGGTTTGGGGATGGGTGCATCATTGCGTTCTAAAGTCGATGATAAAGGGAAAATCAGTGCGTGGTTAACATTAACAACGAAGTCGTTGGTGAATAACCTTGAAGCGATTCGTCTGTTAAAACTTGCATTTGAGCAACTTCGTTTTGATGAAAAGAACCGTATTGTCGAACTACTGCAACAACGTAAGGCACGTTGGCAATCACGTGTTTCAGGTTCGGGTCATAGCTATGCCATGCAAATTGCAGGGCGTCAGCACAGTGCCTTGGCGCATCGTGATTATCACAACACAGGTTTAGGTGCGTTAAATTGGTTGTCAGATCTGGTGAGTAATATTGAAAAAGATGAAGCTGCTTATGATGCTTTAATTGCTGAATTGAAACTGATTCATAACCGTTTATTAAAAGCACCAAAACAATTCCTTGTGGTGTGTGAAGAACATCAATCCGACCGTTTGGTTGAAGAAGTTCAAACCATTTGGGACAAAGTGGTGATTGAAAACAATGCCAATGCGTTAACCCAAGTGGATTTTGCAGACAGCAATAATGACGAAGCATGGTTAATTCAAGCCAATGTACAGTTCTGTGCAGCAGCTTATCCTGCGGTTGAAGTGTCACATCCAGATGCTGCACCACTGATGATCTTGGCGGCATATTTACGTAATGGTTTCTTGCATAGTGCGATTCGTGAAAAAGGCGGTGCTTATGGTGGTGGTGCAAGCTATGACGGTAATGCATGTTCATTCCGCTTCTATAGTTACCGTGACCCACGTTTAGCAGAAACATTTAACGATTTTGAGGCAAGTGTGCACTGGTTGTTGAATGCAGAACAGCAACCACATCAACTTGAAGAGGCGATTTTAGGTTTGATCGCAAGTATGGATAAGCCGGGTTCGCCTGCAGGTGAAGCAATTACTGCATGTTATGCCTTACTACATAAACGCACACCAGTATTCCGTCAAATGTTACGTGAACGTCTACTGCATGTGACTTTGGATGATCTGAAACGCGTAGCAAAAATTTATTTGCTAGAGCAAAAACCAACAAAAGCGGTGGTTGCGCCTGTGGCAAAACGTGAAGCTTTGGTTGAGCTTGGTTTTGATATTAAACAAGTCAATTAAAAGAATAAGGAGATTCCATGACGTTCAAATCTCTTGAGCGTACAACATTGCAACTGAGCCTCATTGCGCTCAGTTCTTTGTATGTCAATAGTGCGTTCGCACAACAAAATGCTGAGGCGATTGCAAAACCCGCAACGCCTGAAGCTTGTACGGCACTTGCATTAAATGCTGAGCGTCTATCTTGCTACGATGCATTGTTTAAAATTCCTGAAGAGATAAAGCCAGCGTTAATTTCTGAACGTCAAGCGGCTCAGGAAATTAAACCAGAACCAACAGAACCGTTGACCTTGAAAGAAAAGGTTAGTCATGCTTTTAGTGATCGTCTCTTTGCGGCAGAAGCACCAAATTTGAATCCAAATTTATCTTTACTTGATAGCCGTTGGGAGCTTTCACAAGAAAGTAAACTCGGGACATGGAATATTCGTGGCTATCAACCAGTATATTTAATGCCGGCGTATTGGACTTCAGATAAAAATGAACGTCCATCCAGCCCAAATGAAAATAATACCGTTGAAGAAAGTGAAGATCAGAACTTAAAATCGATGGAAGCGAAATTCCAACTTTCATTAAAAACCAAAGCAGTGGAAAACCTATTTGGTGACAATGGCGATGTTTGGCTCGGTTATACCCAGTCATCACGCTGGCAGGTTTATAACGAAGATGAATCACGACCTTTTCGTGAAACCAATTATGAGCCAGAAGCCAGTTTGGTCTTTCGTACCAATTACGAGCTGTTGGGTTTAAATTGGCGCATGTTAGGTGTGACGTTTAACCATCAGTCAAATGGGCGTTCCGATCCGCTTTCACGGAGTTGGAACCGTATCATGCTGAACTTAGGTTTTGAGCGTGATAACTTTGCCTTAATGTTGCGTCCTTGGTATCGCTTAGAAGAGGATGCAAAAGATGATAATAATCCGGATATTAAAGATTATGTTGGGCGTGGCGATTTAACTGCATTTTATCGTTATAACGAGCATGATTTTAGTTTGATGTTACGTCATTCGCTTAAAGGCGGCGATGACTCTCATGGTGCTGTACAGTTCGATTGGAGTTTCCCGATTAGTGGTAAGCTGCGAGGCACAGTTCAGTTGTTTGATGGTTATGGCGAAAGCTTAATTGACTATAATCATCGTGCTACGTATGTCGGTGTCGGTGTTTCTTTGATGAACTGGTTCTAAATTTATTGTGTAATAAAAAAACCACGCCAAGGCGTGGTTCTTTTATAGGGTTGGCTTATTTTGCACTAACCGACCTGAATTTCCGTAGGAGGATGCTTTAAGCGGCTTTTTTTCGGCGTTGCAATCAGATAGGCAAGGGTGAGTGGCCCAAGTCGACCTGCAAACATCAAGAGCATGAGTGCAACTAAACTTGCAGGTTGTAAATCGCCGGTAATCCCGCGAGATAAGCCGACTGTACATGCCGCAGATACTGCTTCAAACAACAAGTCTAAAAAATTTTGCTTTGGTTCTAACAGCAGTAAGCTAAAGAGACCCAGAAAAATCAAAGTTGTGGTAATAAAAATGACAGCAAGTGCTTTGAACGTGGTTCTTTCTGAAACTGAATGATTAAAGACTCTCACTTCGTCTTCACGTCTTAAGAAGCTAATAACACTCAATACAACAATAATAAAGGTGCCGACTTTAATGCCGCCTGCTGTACTTAATGAGCCACCACCAATAAACATCAAGAACATCGTGACTAAAGAAGAGGCATCACTCATGTCTTCTACAGGGAGGCTGTTAAATCCAGAGGAACGCGGTACTGTCGCATGGAACCATGCATTCACGGCTTGATCGCCCAGTGACATACTGGCCAAAGTGGCAGGATTGGTGGCTTCTAAAGCCCAAATGATTATAAAAGCAAATACATTGAGTCCAGCAATGGTCGACAAAATTAGTTTGCTGTTGGGCGTGAGCTTTTTCCAGCTTTTATTTCGCCTAATATCCATCAATACCAAAAAGCCAATACCACCAATGATATAAAGCATACTGATGGTAAAGGTAATGAAATATTGATCTGCAAAGCTCATTAAACTGTTAGGGAAAAGTGAAAATCCACCATTATTAAATGCTGAAACGCTATAAAACGCGGCATAAAACAGGGCCTGGTTGAAGTTGTAATCTTGCATCCAAGCAATGGTTAAAATGACCGTGCCAATCAGTTCAAAAAATAAGGAATATAGAAATACGCTTTTAATGGTCATCGAAACTTTCGTGAGACTGGTTTGCCCAATAGTTTCTTGTGCCATGATCTGCTGCTTGAGCCCCATCTTGGGTGAAAGGCTCATTGCCGCCAAAATCGCAAAAGTCATAAAACCCAGACCGCCACATTGCAGTAAACCCATAATGACGATTTTGCCAAAAACCGTATACGCATCACCGACATTGACCACAGAAAGACCAGTAATTGTGACAGCAGATGTTGCGGTAAAAACAGCATTTAGCCAACTAAGTTCACCATGATGGGAAAATGGTAATTTCAACAATAGGGTGCCAATCACAATTAGCCCAAGAAAACCCAAAGCCAAGATGCTTGGTGGGCTCAAGTTAATGGTATTGCGTTTTTGATTATGCAGTTTCATGAGCGGGCAGTGTGGTCTTTAAGGTGAAAGTTTGAATATAACAAGACATACGTCATTACAGGGGAGTTTTAAAATGTTTGGCTAATCGACGCAGTGGTTCAATTAAGCCTTCAACGATTAAAATATCGCCTGTTTGTAGAATAAGATTAGGATTTAAACTGTACTGAATGTCTATACCACGCTTATGCACGAGCGTTTTAACCTCAGGGACATGATCCATAATTTGATTAAGTCGGGTACCTTGTTGCGCTTCTTTAATCTCTACTTTGACTAAATAGTGATTATCTTCAAGTGCCATGTAACGGCTGACCATGGGGTAGCTTAAAGATTGTGCAATGCGAACACCCATATCTTCTTCAGGATGGATAATTTTACTAATGCCTAAATGGGTCAAAATCATGTGGTGGGCTTTCGATTTGGCTTTTGCCCAGATTTTATGAACACCCATATTTTTTAAATGCAATACACATAAAATACTGGCTTCGATATCTTCGCCAATCGCTACAACCACAGCTTCACAGTTTTGAATATTAAGCTCTTGCAGTACATGTTCATCAGTCGCATCTGCAATGACGGCGTGAGTAAGTTGGTCTGAGATGCTCTCAACAAATTTTTTGTTGCTATCAATGCCAATCACATCATGTTTTAAACCGACCAGCTCAGTGGCAACAGTTGCACCAAAACTTCCTAAACCGATTACCGCAAATTGAGCCATTTAAACTCCTAATTTTTATAAAGTCACTGAATATAATAATGTTAACGTGTTCATATTTAAGCTGCCATCAAAATTTACACAATGCTTATAAACACACAAGTTTTTAATTCGATAGAGATTATTTAAGATTCACCTATGTCTTTAATGCGACAAAATTTGGATAATTTTCTATAATTTTATGGGATCGGTATATTTCATAACCACGGGTTGAGCATGTTGGTTTTAGCGTGGTAGTCGTATAGGTATTTAAAATTTTGTTTACGCGAGTTCTTGGAAGTATTTTTAAAACTTTGATGATCTTTATTTTTTTTCTGATTTAAAAGTGATTTGATCGTGGTATAGCGGATCAATAGTTATAAAAAAAGCCGAAAATTACTTCCGGCTTTTTTATGATTTTTTATAGTATTCTGATTATTTCAAGAAACGTTGATAACCAAGGTTATTGGTAATTTCTTCATATGGATAAGTAATACTTTCCAATGTTTCAACTAAACCATCTGGGTTTTGTTTGGCATCCGTTGCTTCCATGCCGACCAATACACGACCTTCAGCAGCACCGTGGTTACGATAGTGGAATAGGGTAATGTTGTGTGTTGGGCCAAGACGTTCCAAGAATGTCAGTAGGGCGCCCGGGCGTTCAGGGAATTCCACACGGAATAAGCGTTCATTTTCAATATCCGCATGGCCACCAATCAAGTAACGGATATGCAGTTTTGCCACTTCATCATCAGACAAATCGTCTACATCGTATTGAAATTTCAATGTTTCGAAAATTTCCTGACGCTCTTTCTCACCGCCTTTTAAGCTAATGCCAACAAAAACTTGTGCAGCTGATGCATCACTAGCGCGGTAGTTAAACTCGGTAATATTACGGCCTTGAAGTGCACGGCAGAATTTTAAGAAAGAACCTTTTTCTTCAGGAATCGTAACGGCAAAAATCGCTTCTTTACGTTCACCCAACTCTGTACGTTCGGCAATATAGCGCAGGCGGTCAAAGTTCATGTTGGCACCACACACAATGGACACCAAATTTTTGTCTTCTAAGCCATGCTCTACTACATATTTTTTAATACCTGCAAGTGCCATCGCACCTGATGGCTCAACAATACTACGGCACTCATCAAAGGTATCTTTAATCGCAGCACAGATTTCATCGGTGTTGACTAACACAACATCACGTTCAACAATTGGACCAGAATTATCTGATTTTTGTAAACGAATTACATCAAACGGCTTTTCACCAATTTGAGCCACGGCTGTACCGTCTGCAAATAAACCGACAGAAGGCAAGATCACACGTTCATTGGCTTCAAAAGCGGCTTTTAAACATGCAGATTCGTCATATTCAACTGGAATGACTTTCACATGCGGTGCAACATCACCGAGGTAAGCGGCAACACCAGCAATTAAACCACCGCCACCTACAGCAACAAAAACGTAGTCAACATCGCGCCATTGACGTAAAATTTCATTGGCAATCGTACCTTGACCTGCCATAACCAGTTCATCGTCATAAGGCGGGATAAAAGTCATACCATCTTCTTGTGCACGCTGAATTGCATATTTATTTGCGACATCAAAAGAATCGCCATGCAAGACCACTTCACCACCTAAGCGTTTTACAGCTTGAACTTTAATGTCCGGTGTCGTTTTAGGCATGACAATAATGGCACGAATTCCCAGTTTTTGACCAGATAAAGCCACACCTTGTGCATGGTTACCTGCTGAAGCCGTAATAACGCCACGTTCCAACTGAGATTTCGGTAATTGACTAATACGGTTATAAGCACCGCGTAGTTTGAAGGAAAAGACAGGTTGTAAGTCTTCGCGCTTAAAGCGAATATTATTATTTAGTTTTTCACTAATTCGTGGCGCTGCTTCGAGTGGAGTTTCGATTGCAACGTCATACACCGTTGCCTGTAATATTTGTCGAACCAAACGAGACAGCATGTTAATTTTCCATCTAACAGTTTAAAATAGGTGTTTATTGTAACAAACACCTGTACATTTGGGCTGAAAAATCAGCGACAAATGTCAAAAATAGTTGAGTTAAGTTATGAGTCTGTATGCTACCCAAGATGAAAAGAAACAAGCTGCCGCAAAAGCTGCATTAAAGCACTTGCCTAAAGGCGGTATTTTGGGTGTTGGTACAGGAAGTACTGTGAACTTCCTCATTGAATTATTGCCTGAGCTTCAGCTTGAAGCAGCGGTTGCCAGTTCTGAAGCGACTGCGCAGCGCTTGAAAAAATTAGGCATTGAAGTGGTTGATATGAACCACGTTGGCGGTTTAGATGCCTATGTGGATGGTGCAGATGAAATTGATCGTCATATGCATATGATCAAAGGTGGCGGCGCGGCGCTAACTCGCGAAAAGATTGTCGCATCGATTGCGAAAAAATTTGTTTGTATCGTTGATGATTCTAAATGGGTCGATCAGTTAGCGCGTGAATTTCCACTGCCTGTTGAAGTGATTCCTATGGCGCGTTCTGCTGTGGCTCGTAAAATTGTCGCGCTTGGCGGTGATCCTGTGTATCGTGAAGGTGTTGTTACTGATAATGGCAACGTAATTTTAGATGTATATAACTTGAATATTTTAAATGCGCTGGAGCTTGAAAAAACGTTGAATGACATTCCGGGTGTGGTATGTAACGGTATCTTTGCGTTGAATAAAGCAGATATTGCTATCGTTGCAACGGACAATGGGATTGAAGAGCGTACAGCGGTTTAATTAGAAAAAAGCATCACATCATCCTTTATTTTTTCCTTTTAGGAGAAATATAAAGAAGTTGTAAAATAATGATGTGATGCTTTTGCAGTTAAAATTCCCTATCAATCCCTCTTTTGCCAACTGATTGAAGTTTAATTTTTTGAACTTATATAAACTTTCAATAAAAGAATAAATGATCCCAAACTTACCTGAAATCCAAATTACTCATCATGCACGTGCAACACGATTACGTTTACGTGTCGAGCCAACACAGATTCGCTTAACTGTTCCGAAGTTTTGTACGAAGCGTCAAATACAGGATTTTTTACAGCAATCCGAACAGTGGATGATTGAAACTTGGCACAAACAGCAAGAAAAGGTAGGGCAAGTTGATCGAACTTTACCTGTAGAATTAAAGTTATTTAATCTAGAACAACCCTTAAAAATTAAGTATCAAACTCAAAAAAACTCTTATCTGTTTGATGAAAAGAATCACCAATTATTGATCAGTGATCGTCAGCCGGAAAGTTATTTAAAAGCATTTGTCATTGCCTATGCCAAACATTATTTGTCTATCTATTTACAGCACGTTAGTGTTGAAATAGGGCTGAAATTTGGCGAATGTGCCATTCGTCAACCAAAAACGCGTTGGGGCAGTTGTTCTGCCAAGCATGAAATTATGCTAAATAGTGGGTTGGTGTTGTTTTCTGAATCCATTACTCGTTATGTGGTTGTGCATGAGCTAGCACATACCAAGCATTTTGATCATAGTCCAAGGTTTTGGGCTGAGGTGGAAAAGCATGATGCTAATTATAAAAGTCATCGTCAAAGTTTAAAAAGTAGTCCAATGCCGTGGTGGTGGACTTAAAATGTAATGTTCATAATTCATTGTGAATTATTAATTTAGGGGCTTAGGAAGTAAACATATACAAAATGTATGGTAACTTCCTAATATGAAAAGTAAAAATAGATACTATTCTCGTTCTAAAATCAGTGAAGCGAAATTCCGGTCGATTATTCGCTTTTTTGCCATGGATTTTACTGCAACCGATACTGCTCAATTAACGAATATTTCGGTTCGTTCTATCATAGGACATACGCATTGACAACATAAAAAAATGATGAATATGTTGTATAACATGTAAGTGATCAGACAAACCAA
>NZ_JBLZXR010000142.1:0-25634 GCF_050285345.1 Acinetobacter sp. | reverse complement strand
TGCCCGATAAAAAATGGCGAAAACAAGAAGAACCTCAATTGAGGCTCTTCTTATGAAAATTGTGGGACAGCAGTGAGCTTCGGCTTCCTTTTTTTATAGCTATTTTTATTTTGAACGCAGTGGTTTTGGCACATGACCTTGTTCCTAAAGTGCAATAGGATGTTGCAGATAAAACAACAATCTCAGAGTCAAGGAAGCAACCGCATGCAAGCATATGATGCCGATTTAGAATTATTTCGTGATAACTTTCGTCGTTTTTTAAATGAACAGGTCGCACCACATTATGATCAGTGGGAAAAAGACGGCATTATGCCGCGTTCAGTTTGGAGTGTGCTGGGTGATAATGGCTTCCTGTGTGTCGATGTGCCTGAAGAATATGGCGGTTATGGCGTTCCAACGCATTATTCACTGATGTTGGTGGAAGAATCTTCACGAGCAGGTTTTGGTGCTTTATCAACAGCAATTTCGTGCCATTCAGAAATTGCTGCACCGTACATTCTCCATATTGGTTCTGAAGCGCAAAAACAACATTGGTTACCTAAAATGGTTACAGGCGAAGTAGTTGGCGCGATTGGCATGACTGAGCCGGGTGCAGGTTCAGATTTACAGGCCATGCGCAGTAGTGCCATTTTGCAAGGTGATCACTACTTATTGAATGGTTCTAAAACCTTTATTTCAAATGGTCAGCATGCCGACTTGGTGGTGTTGGCTGCAAAAACTGACCCGCAGGCACGTGCCAAAGGTGTATCTTTGCTCTTAGTCGATACGCATTTAGAGGGTTTTAAAAAGGGCACAAACCTCGACAAAATTGGTTTGCATGCACAAGACACTTCAGAATTATTCTATGACAATGTCAAAGTGCCGAAAGAGCAGTTATTAGGTCAGGCAGGACAAGGCTTTGCTTATTTGATGCAAGAGTTACCACGCGAACGTACCGCGATTGCCTCGACCGCTATTGGTGCAATTCGAGGTTCGATTGATGTTGCAACTCAATATGTCAAAGAACGTCAGGCTTTCGGTCAGGCGATTGGTCAGTTCCAAAATACGCGTTTTGTTTTGGCGCAAGCGAAGATTGACGAGTTAGCCACGGCGGCGTTTTATAACCAAAATGTTGAACTGTATATGCAGGGCAAACTGGATGTTGAAACTGCTGCGGCATTGAAGAGTTTCTCTACCGATATGCAAATGAAAGTTGCACACAATCTACTGCAATTGTTTGGTGGATATGGCTATATGACGGAATATCCAATTTCTCGTTTCTTTGTCGATGCGCGTATTCAGCAAATTTACGGTGGCACCAATGAAATTATGAAAGAGATCGTTGCACGTGGGATTTTAGGTCGTTAATACCGATCTAAATTCGGTGGAAAGCATAAAAAGCGAAGTTGAAACCTCGCTTTTTATGCTTCTTAAATTCACTTTTAACGTATTCATTGCAATGTCGATGGTATTTGCCTTAAAACTTGTAGACAGACTTCAATAAATTCTGAAGTATCCAAAGCACTGCGTGAGGAAATATAGCGATTATTGTCATTCACTACCGCTTGATCAGAAATGACGGCACCTGCGTTTAACAAACTTTGATTTAAAGATTGAATATTGGCAAATTGTCGGCCCTGAATGACACCGGCTTCTAATAATAAATGTGGGCCATGACAACTGCTTAAAATCGGTTTTTGGCTGTCGGCAAAATTGCGCACAAAATAAATAAATCGATCATCTAAGGCCAATTTATCTGGTGAAAAACCGCCGGGAATAAACAGGGCATCGAATTCATGTACTGAAGCATCATCGATGCTTTGATCAATGGTGATTTGGGATCTACGCTGAATACCGTAGATAATCTTTCCGACCTGATTTTCGATATTAATAATACTATGTCGAGCGGCTCGAAAAGCCTCAACGGGCTCAAGGTACTCTACATCATCAAAATCATAGGTCACTAACACCGCAATCTTCTTGTGCATCGCTGTACCTCAGTGTTGTTATTTTTGTCATGTTATTGAGACTATAAAGCAATGAAAAAATTTGCTTGTCCCATTTGTTATAAATCTGTCAATGTCTGTAAATACTAGGTTAGGACATCAATTAAATCACTGAAAAAGCGACCAATGACAGTCGAAGCATAAATCGATAAAAACGTATCAAACTGTGTCGATCAGATCTATTTTCTATATCAGAAATAGTTAAAAGTTCTGAACTCTGCCAGAACAGATCAATTTGCCTTGGTTAGTATAGAGAAGGATCAGACTAAACTTGCATTCGGATCATAATGTGGAATATTAGGGTGATTAGACTTAAATAAAAAGTTAATAAAATGCAAAGGCTTATCAGTTTATCTGTACTCATTGTTCAGCCAAGCTGATGAAGCTTTAATCAACTGTATGTTTTTAAGGCTGAATCAATCAAAGTCGTATTGCGCAACAATTGAAAGCTGACTATTGTTATACTGTTTGCAAAATATTTTCGAAGGGCGACATAACAATGATCAACGATGATCAAAACACTACGACTTCTCTGGACTTGGCTCAAATTCGTGATGATATCGACTCTGTTGATATGCAGATTCAACAACTTATTAACCGTCGTGCGAAGCTGGCCGAAGCAGTAGCAAAAGCAAAATTTGCTTCTGAAGAGAATCCACTGTTTTATCGTCCTGAGCGTGAAGCGCAAGTTTTACGTAAAGTTATGGATCGCAACGAAGGCCCTTTGTCTGATGTGACGATGGCACGTTTATTCCGTGAGATCATGTCAGCATGTTTAGCGCTTGAAGCACCACAAAGTATTGCTTTCTTAGGCCCAGTCGGGACGTATACGCATTCAGCGGTGTTAAAGCATTTTGGTCAAGATGCGGTTATTCGCCCACTTCCAACGATTGATGAAGTGTTCCGTGAAGTGGAAGCGGGTAGTGCGCACTATGGTTTAGTGCCAGTCGAAAACTCATCTGAGGGTGTGGTTAACCATACTTTAGATTGCTTTAAATCGTCTCATCTAAATGTGATTGGTGAAGTTGAACTGCGTATTCATCACCAATTTCTTGTGTCAGAAAACACGCGTAAAGACAGCATTAAACAAATTTATGCACATCAACAAACTTTGGCGCAATGCCGTGGTTGGTTGGATGTACATTATCCGGGTGTAGAACGTGTAGCACTGAGTTCAAACGCAGAAGCGGCACGTCGTATCCGTAACGAATGGCATTCAGCGGCAATTGCGTCTGAAGTGGCTGCCAATATCTATAATCTTGAAATTTTGCATGGCAATATTGAAGATAACCCAGAAAATACTACGCGTTTCTTGGTGATTGGTCGTGAGAAAGTACCACAGTCAGGAAATGATAAAACCTCATTGCTCATTTCTGCACATGACCGTGCAGGTGCGTTGCTTGAAATCCTTGCGCCATTTGCGAAGCACAACATTAGCTTAACCAGTATCGAAACACGTCCTGCATTGCCAGAGAAATGGGCTTATGTGTTCTTTGTGGACTTAGAAGGTCATGTTGAGCAAGAAAATGTAAAAGCGGCTATTGAAGAAATTCGTCCATTGGTTAAAGAAATTCGCGTATTGGGTTCATATCCGATTGCTGTCCTTTAAGATCACAACTGTGATCAGCTTCAAGAGGAGTTGATCACCTTCATCACTTGAAATAACTGGAAGTGTAAAATGACGTTTGTCCCAGCCAATGAAGGCATTGCAAAGTTAAAGCCTTATCAACCAGGTAAGCCCATTAGTGAACTTGAGCGTGAGTTGGGGATTACCGATATCGTCAAACTGGCGTCAAACGAAAACCCATTGGGTTGTTCTGACAAAGTAAAAGATGCGGTTGCTGCCGAACTGGCAGAAATTGGTCGATATCCTGATGGTGGCGGTTTTATTCTGAAAGACCAAGTTGAAAAACAATTTGGTGTTGCACATGACCGCATTACTTTAGGGAATGGTTCAAACGATCTTCTGGAAATTTTTGCCCGTGCATTTGTTTCAGAATCAGATTCAGTGGTGTATAGCCAACATGCCTTTGCGGTATATGGTTTGGTGACCCAAGCGATTAACGCTGAAGCGATTGAAGTACCTGCCAAAGGCTTCGCTCATGACCTAGATGCTATGGCTGCGGCAATTCAAGACAATACCAAATTAATCTTTATTGCCAATCCAAACAACCCAACAGGGACTTGGTTTGAAGAAGCTGAATTTGAAGCATTCATGCAAAAAGTACCTGCAGGTGTGATTGTGGTGCTGGATGAAGCTTATGTGGAATATTTCCCTGAAAACTTCAACAGCCTCAAATTCTTAGATCAATATCCGAACCTCATCGTCAGCCGTACCATGTCAAAGTGCTATGGCCTAGCTGCACTTCGTGTTGGTTTTGCCTTGGCATCAGTTGAAGTAACGGATTTCTTAAACCGTATTCGTCAGCCATTCAACGTGAACCATTTAGCAATGGTTGCAGCAGTTGCGGCACTCAAAGACGAAGCATTTATTGAAAAATCTCGTGTGGTGAATAAAGCCGGTATGGCTCAGCTCGAAGCGGGTTTTGCTGCTTTAGGTTTGGCTTATGTGCCTTCACGCGCGAACTTTATTTTAGTGAATGTTAAAGCAGATCCTGCACAAACCTTTAATGCGTTATTAAAAGAAGGCGTGATCGTGCGTCCTGTTGGGATTCCTGAACATCTGCGTGTATCGATTGGTACTGAAGCTGAAAATGCAAAATTCTTAGCTGCACTGGCTAAAGTATTAGGCCTAGAGGCAAAAGCGTAAGTTATGTCTGTGCCACTATTTGAAAAAGTTGCTTTTATTGGGCTTGGGCTGATTGGCTCAAGTCTAGCGCGTGTCATTATTGCTGAAGGTTTGGCGAAGGAAATTGTAGCGTCTACACGTTCACAAAAAACCTTGGCAGATGCCAAAGCATTGGGTCTGATTCAGCAGGGTTATAGCGACCCAGCTGAAGCGGTAAAAGGTGCAGACCTTGTCGTTTTAGCCTTGCCTGTACGGGCAACGCAAAAAGTGTTGGAAACTATTCAGCCCTATTTGTCTGAACACACTATTATTACCGATGTGGGCAGTACCAAAGGCAATGTCGTTGCAGCTGCAAAAGCGGTCTATGGTGAAAACTTACCTGCTGGTTTTGTTCCGGGACATCCGATTGCAGGGGCTGAGCTGACAGGTGTGCATGCAGGTAAAGTTGATTTATTTGCCAATCACAAAGTGATTTTGACCCCCTTACCGAGCAGTGCAGACTGGGCGGTAGAGAAACTGATTCAATTGTGGCAAGCTGCCAAAGCGGAAGTAATTTGCATGGATGTGGAAAAACACGATGAAGTGTTGGCCCATACCAGTCATCTTCCGCATTTAATGGCATTTAACTTGGTTGAGCAACTGGCAAACCGAGAAGACAATTTAGATATTTTCCGTTATGCCGCTGGCGGTTTTCGTGATTTCTCACGCATTGCTGCAAGTGACCCACATATGTGGCATGACATCTTTTTCGCCAATAAAAAGGCAATTTTAAATGCGGTGGATGGCTTTGAAAAACAATTGGCTGTCCTGCGTAAACTGATTGAAGATGAAAATTCACAGGCATTGATGGGCTTGTTGGGGCATGCACAAGCTGCACGACAACATTTCAATCATATGCTCGCAATGAGACCACTGATGGAGAAAAATAAAGTGACGACACAGCAATTCACGATTTTACCAGGCGTTAAGCAATTTAAAGGTAAATTTACTGTGCCAGGTGATAAATCTGTGTCACACCGTTCCATCATGTTTGGTGCGATTGCAGAAGGAACAACCCATGTGACGGGTTTCCTTGAAGGTGAAGATGCTTTGGCAACCCTGCAAGCATTCCGTGATATGGGTGTCAGCATTGAAGGCCCGAAAAATGGTGAAGTCACTATTCACGGTGTCGGTATGAATGGCTTAAAAGCACCAGTCGGGGCTTTGTACATGGGCAACTCAGGTACATCTATGCGTCTACTTTCAGGGATGTTGTCTGCACAGAAATTTGATTCTGTCATGACTGGTGATGCGTCTCTGACTAAACGTCCAATGGAACGTATTGCCAAACCATTACGTGAAATGGGTGCGCAGATTCAAACCACGGGTGAGCGTGGTACGCCACCGATCTCTATTTCAGGCAATCAAAACCTGAAAGGCATTCACTACGATTTACCAATGGCATCTGCTCAAGTGAAATCAGGAATTTTACTTGCAGGTCTTTGGGCTGAGGGTGAAACCGTGGTGACTGAGCCTGAGCCAACACGTGACCATTCAGAACGCATGTTGCGTGCATTCGGTTATGAAGTAAAAACCGAAGGCAACCGTATTTCACTTCAAGGTGGCGGTAAGTTGGTCGGCACTGAAATTCAAGTGCCTTCTGATATTTCATCTGCGGCATTCTTTATGGTTGGCGCAGCAATTACCGAAGGTTCAGATGTAACCCTTGAAGCGGTCGGTATTAACCCAACACGTACTGGTGTGATTGAAATTTTAAAACAAATGGGTGCAGACCTAACGGTTGAAAATGAACGTATTGCAGGTGGTGAACCGATTGCAGACATTCGCATTCGTGGCTCACGTACCTTGAAAGGCATTCACATGCCTGAAGATCAAGTGCCATTGGCGATTGATGAATTCCCCGCACTATTTATTGCTGCGGCATGTGCAGAAGGCCAAACCATTTTGACTGGTGCGGCTGAGCTTCGTGTGAAAGAGTCTGACCGTATTCAAGTGATGGCGGATGGTTTACAAACCATGGGCGTAAATTGCACACCAACGGATGATGGCATCATCATTGAAGGTAAAGGCAAGGTAGGTGAATGGGGCGCAATTTTCACAGGTGGTGAAATTGAATCACATCACGATCACCGTATTGCGATGAGTTTCTCTATGGCGGGTCTTCGTACTTCGGGTGAGATAAAAATTGTAGGCACCGAAACGGTTGCGACAAGTTTCCCAACATTTACTGAACTGACTAATCAAGCAGGCCTGACCATTCTGGTGAGTGAATAATTAGTCTAATATTGTATATTTGTTAAACAACAGCCAAGCAAATGCTTGGCTGTTTTGTTTTAATTGCTTATGCTAAAACCATACAACAAGAATGCCTTTGGATAGACACATGAAAAAATTACAATTCACTGCAAACTGCGAAAAAGACGCTGCGATTAATTCTTTAGAGACACAAACGCAAGTTGCAGAGTTATTGGCAGGCAAACTTGAGCAATATGGTTTCCAGACGCTATCGCAAAGTGGTGACCAGATTGCAGTTAGCGTGGATAATCATGAATTACCCTTATCTGTGACGTGTCAGGGACAGGATGATTCAGGACACTTTGTGTGTGAAATCACTTCATATCCAGATGAAGACCAAGATTGGTTAGACCGTATTACAGAACAAAGCTTATTAAATCAATTGGCACAAGCGGTTGAAAATACATTAAAAGAAGAAGAAAACTTCTGTAAATTTCAATGGAAAGGCTGATTAAAGCTTAAAATATTCCAGAGATAAAAACGGCAGAAATCATCGAGAAGTCTGCCGTTTCACATTGGTCATCTATAGCTAAATTCTAAAAATATTAGCACGTAAAAATAGCTGTAAAATTCCATTCTTTAAGGTCTTTGGTGTACTAAAGAGTTAAGTAATCAGCTATATGTAATCAAACTAAAAAGATGCTATTAAATAACATCTGCTATAAAACAATGGGATATCTCAATAATTCTAATATTTGACATATTTAGACCTGTTGGAGTTTGCATTTTATTCCACACGCAACCAAGTTTGACTGCGGCCTACTGCAGAAACGTAAGCATCCGCTGAACCCCACTTTTTCTCACTCATTAATACCGCGATAGTGTCCCCTAAATTTTAAGTGGACACCTATTTATGGATTTAAAGACAGTTATAGACAGTGCACCAACGCTAAAAAAGCCCCGTCGAACCTTCACGGCTGAATTTAAACATCAACTTATTCAGCAATGTCTACAGCCAGATACATCGGTGGCCAAGGTAGCAATGCAACATCAGATCAATGCCAATCTGTTGCATAAATGGATTCGCCAGTTCAGATCAATGCCCCCTGCATTAACAACCCAATCCAGTGTGCAGGTTGACTTTCTTCCCATTGTGCTGCCTTCGACTCCAGTCAAACAAGAAGTACCTCCGCCACCTGTGCCGGAGAAGAAAGCTTTCGCTCATATCAGAATTCCACTGCATAAGGAACAATGTTCCGCAAGAGATCAGGTGATCGAAATCGAATGGCCAGTGGAGTCTGTAACTGAATTACTGTTGCTGATCCAGGGTTTGACTCAATGATCCGTATTGATGAAATCTGGCTTTCTACCCAGCCGATGGATATGCGTGCAGGGATGGATACTGCCATGGCGCAGATTATGAAAGCCTTTGGCTCGATCAAACCGCATTGTGCTTACCTGTTCTGTAATAAACGTGGCCATCGCATGAAAGTGCTGGTACATGATGGACTGGGCATCTGGCTGTGTGCCCGGCGGCTGGAACAGGGAAAATTCCACTGGGCTAAAGTTCACCAGGGTGAAACCGTAGCTCTCAGTCCAGAACAGTTACAGGCACTCATTCAGGGTTTGCCCTGGCAGCGCATTGGACGACAGCAAGTGGTCACAATGCTCTAAACCAGGCTAGTACATTCTGCTATTCTCCGAATGTTCTATTTCATTCTTGTCATGACCTCAGGCATACTGCGGTCATGAATACGCTGCCTGACTTAAGCCAACTGACCCATGAACAACTGCTGGAATTTACCCGGCAGTTGGCGATGCAGCATCAGTCTCTAGCACAATCAAATCAAGAATTAGAAAAATCAAACCAGCAATTGGATGCCAAAGTTCGGCATCTTTCTATTCTCAATCAAAAATACGAGCATGAACTGGCGCTGTTTAAAAAGCATAAATTCGGCAGTAAAAACGAACATCTCACCGCAAAACAAATCCATCTATGGGACGAAGCGGTCGAAGAAGATATCGCAGCCGTTGATCTAGAATTAGAACGATTAAATGCAGATAAAACCGATGCAGCGACACAGAAAGCCACAGTCAACAAACCTAAACGTCGACTGCTGCCAGATCATCTACACACCATCCGTATTGAGCATGAACCTGCATCAACCCAATGCAGTTGTGGCTGCCAGTTACGTCGTATCGGCGAAGATATCAGTGAAAAACTGAATTTCAGACCGGCACAGTTCTATAAGGAACAGCATGTGCGTGGCAAATGGGTCTGTGATCAGTGTGACACCCTGACTCAGCAAGCGATGCCCGCCTATGTGATTGATAAAGGCATTGCTTCACCTGAACTGCTCAGCCATGTGCTGGTATCGAAGTATGCCGATCATTTGCCGCTGTACCGTCAACGTCTGATCTATCAGCGGGCGGGAATCGAACTTTCTAGATCAACTTTATCTGACTGGATAGGTCGCTGCGGTGTAGAACTGGAACCTCTGGCCAATGCCTTAAAAGAGGTGGTGCTGCAACAGCGGGTGATGCATGCCGATGAAACACCGGTCACCATTATGCGGATGGGTGATGATGAGAAAAAACCGAAGAAAGGTTATGTCTGGGCCTATGCCACCACACAGTACAATCCAGTTCAGGCGGTGATCTATGAATTTCAAGATAGCCGTTCAGGTCAGCATGCTGAAGAGTTCCTGAAAGGCTGGCAGGGTCATCTGGTCTGTGATGATTACAGTGGTTATAAAGCACGCTTTAGATCAGGCCAGGTTATTGAAGTGGGCTGCATGGCACATGCGCGTCGTAAATTCCATGAACTGCATGTGACCGGGAAAAGTCAGGTCGCTGAACAGGCCTTAGTACTGATTCAGAAACTGTATGCTATAGAAGCAGAATTAAGAAAAGAGACCGACGGTACAGCAGAACACCGCTGCGAATACCGGCAACAGCATAGTCAAGCGGTCATGCAACAACTATATGAATGGCTCAACCAACATCATCTGATGGTGCCATCGAGTTCTCCAATCGCCAAGGCCATCAATTACACTCTGAAGCGTTGGCCAGCCTTAAGCCGCTATCTGGATGATGGCAATTTGCCAATTGACAATAATTGGATTGAGAATCAAATGCGCCCCTGGGCATTGGGGCGTAAAAACTGGCTGTTTGCTGGCTCGCTGCGCAGCGGCCAGCGAGCGGCGAATATCATGACGCTGATTCAGTCAGCAAAACTGAATGGGCTGGATCCCTATGCCTATTTAAGTGATGTGCTGAAAAGGCTGCCGACACATAAAGTGACCCAAATAGAAGAATTACTGCCACACCGGTGGCAACCCGACCAAAATTAAAAAATAGGTATGGGGTTCAGCGGACGCTTACGCAGAAACGCCCATATAGCCGCGAAGAAATAATTTTTTGCCATTCGAGCTTAATCTACCTTTCAGACTGTAAATTTTTCCAGAAACAGGATCGAGGATTTTGCCATGGGTATAGTTGGTGTCATCTGTTGTTTTTAAGCCTTGAATAACTTGCAGGCCGATGATGGGCTTATTGGTGTAGGGTGCGGGACAGTTGGTGCAAAACTTTTTGGGTGTATAGCCTGCGCGTGGTGTTGCTTTCAAGGCTGTACCAGCATAAGTGCCATCAGCCTGCTGCTCAATTTTGACTAAACCTTTGGCTTCCCCCGTTTTGTCATCCATATAGTGCCATGTCCCCGAAATATTTTGCGCCATAGCAGTAGAGCATAAGGTAGCAATCGTTAGTAATCCTAAAATGGTTTTCATAATTTCCCTTAAAAACAGCAATAAATTTGATGGCTAAATAGCAGCCACATTTGGCTGTAAACAAAAGATTATATTGTTCAAAAACTATCTTATAAATTGCAATTCTGCTTAATTTAACAGGAATTTATTGTTATTTTTCTTGGGCTTGAGGTAACATTGTGGCATAGGTAATATCGGTTGTTATAATTGATGTAAAAAACAGCAAAGCCCAGATCATCCTGAGCTTTCTGGCGAATCAGAAGCCTCAAGCATTTTCGTCGCTAGTCTTTTTATTTTTGAATGAGATTGTAAAAGTACTGCTGCTGGAGCACTTAAGTTGCAAGATAGCGTGAAATCGCTATTCGAAGTTGTTTTAAATAACCAGTAAAGAAGTGATTTGCCCCGGGTAAAATGGTGATCAAATGTCGCTGTGGTTTCGCCCATACAATGAGATCCGACAGTAAGGTAACATCATCAGCCTCACCATGAATAAACAAAATATCGCCTTGGATTTCAGGTGTTACATAATGGCGCACACTTGCAACTGTCGCTGTTGGTAAACCACATAAGATCAATTTCACTGGACGGTCTTCTTTATGCATCAAGTTGTAGGCTTTGACCATCACATGCGCGCCAAAACTAAACCCCCCAGCATAGAATGGAAGTTGAGGGTGTAAATTTCGTACATGCTGAATAATATTTAGCGTATCTTCCGTTTCTCCATGCCCTTGGTCATGCAGACCATGACTTAAACCTGAGCCACGAAAACTTGGGCGATACACAACACAACCGCGTTCAAGCATTAATTGCGCAAGAAGTGCAGGGACTTTATGTTGCGGTGTTCCACCTTGTAGTGGATGAGGGTGACAAACAATTGCGAATCCTTTCACCTCACCCTGAGGATAATCGACAAAGACTTCAAGTTGTCCGGTTGGCCCTTGAATGAACATGTGTTCTGACATAGAAATTGAATTGTAAAAGTAGGAGCGCGACTTAGTTTACAGATTAAGATCATCAAAAACACAGATTGGCTTTGAAATTGTTCAACTGCTATAGTTTGCTAAATTAAAATTTAAACAGGTTGTTTATGCTCGCTTTAATTTCTCCTGCCAAAACTTTAGATTACACCACAGCGCTTCCAACAGAAAAATTCACCCAGCCGCGTTTATTAGATCATTCACAAGAATTGATTGATGTCGCACGTAAACTGTCGGCAACAGAAATTGCAAGCTTAATGAGCGTAAGTGAGAAAATTGCGACTTTAAATGTGGAGCGTTTCCGCGATTGGCAACCTGAATTTAATTTTTCCAATGCACGTCAGGCACTTTTTGCTTTTAAGGGTGATGTTTATACGGGTTTAAATGCGTATGACTTGGCAGCAGACGATATTCAGTATGCAGAAACACATTTGCGTATGTTGTCGGGTTTATATGGGCTACTTCGACCATTGGACTTGATGATGCCTTATCGTTTGGAAATGAGCACCAAGCTTAAAAATCCGCGTGGGCATAATTTATATGAGTTTTGGGATAACACGATCACGAATTTAATCAATGCGGACCTTGAACAGGCAGGTTCAGAGTTGCTGGTAAACATCGCTTCAGATGAATACTATAAATCAGTAAAAGAATCGAAAGTAAAAGCTGAAATTATTAAGCCCGTATTTCTGGATCAAAAGAACGGTAAATATAAAGTCATTAGTTTTTATGCAAAAAAAGCACGTGGTTTGATGGCGCGCTATTTATTAGAAAATAAAATTGAAAAAATTGAAGATATCAAATCATTCAATACAGATGGCTACTATTTCGATGCAGACAGTAGCTTAAAAGGTGAGCTGGTATTTAAGCGTGATGAGCAGCAAGCCGCTTGATACGAAACACATCTAAGAATACGAAGCCGCGGAATATCGCGGCTTTTTTAGGGCGTGAACTTTCTTCATCTTGACTGAATGCTTAGCGCTAAATATGAGCTAACATTTGTTGGCATCAAGATCATTTATAAGAATAAATTCAATGAATTAGAAGTTTTTTAAAAATTGAACTGCATCAAATGATTGATCCGGTTAAGCAATTGTTTTTTAAATAAAAAAGTTAAAAATATGAAGTTTTGTTGCTGTGAGTGAATTTTAATCAATTGTACCACTTGTAAAAAAATAGAAAATCGATTACAAAATTAACAATGCATAAACAAAAGTAAAATAAATTAAGTTGAAAGTCAGTGAAAGTGTGATTTAGGCCTCATAAGATATTTTATTTTTTGTTATGATAACTAAAAGTTTTTTTAAAGAATGAAATTTAGGTATGAAAAAAATTCTAATTCCAGTCTTTATTTTAAGCATCGTGTTTCTCGGATTTACAGTATATAAGAATACTGAGCTTAAAAGACAGCAAGAGGTAAATCAGGTGTTCAATGAAAAATTGAACTAGTGGTGACCTGTGTCTTGGTTAAAAGTAATTTTTAACAGATGATTGATGATGTATAACATGCAGCGATAGATTATTTTTATATATAATAATACGAATCTTTTTAAGTAAAACAAGATCTTAAATTTACTGAATTTAAAACAACTGAAATTGTGGAAATATTAAAAAATCAATGTGTTATAATTTTATCGCAAAATATTTCAATCAAAATTTATTAAAATGATTGAATAGAACGAATAGGCTGCATAACGTTATGCGGCTTTTTTGTTTGCAAATTTCAAAGTTTCCTTAATGGGATAAGGCTTTGAAATTGTGCTTATTTTAAACCCTTAATTAGCCAAATTGGCATATCTATTGCTAGATCATTCACAAAATTAATGATGATCCTTCGTCATGATTAATTTTGTGAAATGCTAAACGGCATCAAGTTTACTTAATAGGGGCTAGGTCATGACGACTCCTAATCCATCTTCCGAAAATGTGCTGGAACGTCTGTTTAAACTGAGTGAAAACAACACAACGTTTAAAACAGAAGTGATCGCGGGTGTAACCACATTCTTAACCATGTGCTACATCATTATTGTCAATCCAATGATTTTGTCCTCAACCGGGATGGATTATGGGGCAGTTTTTGTTGCAACTTGTCTTGCAGCAGCAATTGGCTGTTTAGTGATGGGCTTAGTTGCAAACTATCCAATTGCACTTGCGCCCGGTATGGGATTAAACGCGTACTTTACCTATTCTGTTTGTTTGGGGATGGGCGTGCCATGGCAAACTGCTTTGGCAGCAGTATTTGTGTCAGGAATTATTTTTATCGCCATCAGTATGTTTAAAATACGTGAAGCGATTGTAAATGCGATTCCAATGTCACTGAAGTTGGCAATTGGTGGCGGTATTGGTTTATTCCTTGCACTGGTTGCATTGAAAAACTCAGGTATGATTGTTCAAAATGAAGCGACTTTGGTCGGTTTGGGTGACTTGAGTCAACCTTCAGTCTTGCTCGCATTATTGGGCTTTTTACTGATTGTGATCATGCACCATTTTAAAGTTCGTGGTGCGATTATCATCAGTATCCTTGCGGTGACTGCCATTGCCACCATGCTTGGATTTAACGAGTTCAAAGGTGTTGTCGGGGAAATTCCATCGCTTGCACCGACGTTCTTGCAAATGGATTTCTCGGGTTTATTTGAAGCCAGTCTTATTGGCGTGATCTTTGTCTTTTTCTTGGTCGACTTGTTTGATTCTACCGGTACTTTGGTTGGTGTTTCTCATCGTGCCGGTTTACTTAAAGACGGCAAATTACCTCGTTTGAAAAAAGCACTATTTGCTGACTCATCTGCGATCGTTGCAGGTGCTGCATTAGGGACTTCGTCAACAACCCCGTATATTGAATCTTCTGCCGGTGTGGCAGCGGGTGGCCGTACAGGTTTAACTGCTGTCGTGGTTGCGGTATTGTTCCTCCTTTGCTTGTTCTTGGCACCATTGGCTCAATCTGTACCCGGTTTTGCAACTGCGCCAGCATTGTTATTTGTTGGTGTGTTAATGATTCAGGGGATTGTCCATATTGAATGGGATGATATCACCGAAGCTGTTCCAGCATTCTTAACTATCATTTTCATGCCGTTTACCTATTCAATTGCAGACGGTATTGCGATGGGCTTTATCAGCTATGCCTTGGTGAAATTGTTCACAGGCAAAGCCGCAACTGTACCGTATATGGTATGGATTATTGCCGTACTTTGGGCACTTAAATTTGCGATGTTTGGGGGGTAATTTACCCTGAACAACGAAGGGTGTAGACGTTGTTTACACCCTTTTTTATTTTCTGAATTTGAATTTTACAAGGATATGCTATGAACCGAATTGAGTTAATTCAATCCATGCCGAAGGCTGAATTGCATGTGCATATTGAAGGGACATTTGAGCCTGAATTAATGTTTGCTATTGCACAGCGCAACCAGATTGAAATTCCGTATAAATCGGTTGAGGAAGTAAAACAAGCTTATAACTTCCATAACCTACAGTCATTTCTCGACATTTACTATGCGGGTGCCAATGTTCTGATTGTAGAACAAGATTTCTATGATTTGGCGATGGCTTATTTTGAAAAGTGTGCCGCAGATCATGTCGTACATACCGAAATGTTCTTCGATCCACAAACCCATACCGATCGTGGTGTGGCTTTTGCAACCGTGATCAATGGTTTACAACGTGCTTGTGATGATGCAAAAGTCAAATTTGGTATTACTTCACATTTGATTATGTGCTTCTTACGTCATTTGTCAGAAGAGGCGGCTTTTGCCACCTTAGGGCAAGCTTTACCGTATAAAGATCAAATCATTGCTGTGGGCTTGGATTCAAGTGAAGTTGGTCATCCACCCTCTAAGTTTGAACGTGTCTTTGCCAAAGCACGTGAAGCCGGTTTTCTGATCGTTGCTCATGCAGGTGAAGAAGGACCTTCAGCCTATGTGTGGGAAGCACTGGATTTGCTCAAAGTAAACCGTGTTGATCATGGCGTACGTTCAGAAGAAGATCCGGCTTTAATGCAACGTTTGATTGCCGAAAAAATGCCTTTAACCGTTTGTCCACTCAGTAATTTAAAGCTGTGCGTGGTGAATGATATGGCTGAACACAATATCAAACGTCTATTGCAGCAAGGTGTGCATGTAACTGTCAATTCAGATGATCCATCGTATTTTGGTGGCTATATGAATGACAACTTTATGGCGATTGCCGAAGCATTGGATCTTAACCACGCAGAATTGAAACAGCTTGCGATAAATTCCTTTGAAGCATCCTTTATTTCTGATGCAGAAAAGCAAACTTGGATCGAAAAGATCAAAGCCTTAGATGAATAAACGACGTATAATATTCAGGCAGTGATTTATCACTGCCTTTTTTATCTCTAAAGTATATTTGATCATGAAAATTAGTCGTTCTCATGTTGCAACCTTGGTTGCGGCAGTGTCATCGTGTTGTTTTGTGTCAACTGCAATGGCAGAAAAATCACCAAGTTTAAGCCAAAAAATGTTAAAGCCAGTGATTGAATATCAATGTGAGCAAGAACTGAATGCTTCAAAAGCATGGAAAGGGGCTGCAATGTTTATGAATGCGCAGCAAAAAAAGTCGAATCAAGCTGCTATCTGTGAGTGTGTTGGCGACCATGCAATGGACAATATAACAGCCAAAGATTTAATGACGGCGGCAGTCAATGAGACGGAAAAGCATCAATTAATTTCTAGAGCGATACTGAATAGTTTGCGTGGCTGTGCGCAACAAGCTCTGAATTAAATCAATTGCAAAATAAAAGCCACATCATGTGGTAATGCCAGTCAGTTAAGGATTTAAAAGTTAAAAATAAGGTCAGTAAGACGTAAATTTAGCTCACTTTAAATCCAAATATAAGGAAATTTAGGGTAATAAATAACCCGAATTTCCTTAACTGATCAGCATTAACATCATGTGGCCTTTATTTTGTATTCAAGTTTTAAAGTAACATTATGGTTTGGGCTGTCGTGTCATGCTTTCGAGAACATGATCTTTATCGATGAAATGGTGTTTTAGCGCTGCAACAATATGACTGACCAATAAAAGACCCGCAGCCTATGAAATCCAAATGTGCGTGGGTTTTACGATAGCTAAGAGTTCCGGATTGTTTTGGACTAAACGTGGAATCTCAAAAAGGTACAGCACAGGAGCAGGGTGGCCCGCGCTCCAGCTAAATAGGCAACCAGTAATCGGTAGAGCAAGCAACATAAAATACAAAGCCAAATGGCCCAAATGTGCCAATGTTTTCATGCTCTTGGACATTGTTGTTGGCAGTTTGGGTGCAGGATGAGTATAGCGCCAAAAAATACGGATCATGACCAAAAAAAGAATTGTGGTGGCAATATTCTTATGTAAAGTGATGACCTGACCTTTAAAATTTCCATCTACCTCATAGTTGAGGAAGTTGCCGCTATAAAATCCAATGATCCAAGCAAGAATGAATATCAGTGCCATAATCCAATGCAGATATTGTGCGGTACGGGTGTAGTATTGAGAATAATTGCTCATGTTTTTAAGCGAAATGTCATTTTAATTGTGGCAGATTTTAATCTATGCATTAAAACTCAATCTAGAATTAAATTGAGACGCAGTGTTGATCATATGCAACGGCAATTTCGCTGATTAACCACACAATTATCGAATTTAATTTAAATTAGTCATACCTTATTGTGTGTAAATTGGGGCACAATACCGGCGTTGATTAACCTAACAAAGGATTTCTCGTGAAAAAATTAGTTGCTGTTCTTGCTCCACTTTCTTTAGTTTTAACTGCTTGCGCAGCTACTGGTACAACTGGTGGTGCAGGTAGCACATCAGGTGCAACATCAACCAATAGTTTGGCAATGATGGCGGTTAAAGTGGGTGTGCAAGCAAAATGTGTAACTGAATTAAATAACAACACATATTGGAAAACAGGCTCAAAACTTTTAACCGAGACACAAAAATCTGAACTTCAAACTGAAGTGTGTTCATGTGTTGGCGAAAAGGCGACGACGAGTGTGACTGCAACTGATCTTGTGGTTGCGGCGATGGATAAAACCTCACAAGCAAACTTGGCAGCTAAAATTGTAACCAACACATTGAATGCATGTGTAATTGAAACCTTGAAACAATAAAAGAGTATTCTTCAATACGATCCTTAAAACTTAGCCATGTCTCATGTCTGAGTCCTTTAAGGATCGTTTTTTATGATGAGAGAAAAGTGAAAATGAAAATTGCGGGTGCAGATGAGGCGGGTCGTGGTCCATTAGTGGGTTCTGTGGTTGCCGCAGCAGTGATTTTAGATCCGGAAAATCCAATTGAAGGCTTGAATGATTCGAAGAAGTTAAGCGAAAAGAAACGTGAAAAGCTCTTCGTTGAAATTAAAGAAAAAGCCTTGGCTTGGGCCATTGCCGAATGCTCTGCACAAGAAATTGATGAAATTAATATTTTACAGGCATCGCTCTTGGCCATGCGTCGCGCGGTTGAGAAATTAGAGATCAAACCAGATCATGTGTTAGTCGATGGTAATAAAGTGCCACAAGGCCTAAGCATGAGTTGTGATGCTGTAGTCGGCGGGGATGCGATTCATCCAGAAATTTCTGCAGCTAGTATTTTAGCCAAAGTTACACGTGATCATGAAATGGTCGAGCTTGACCAAAAATACCCGCAGTATGGTTTTGCCAAACATAAAGGCTATCCAACCAAAGCACATTTTGAAGCGATTGCGCAGCATGGGGTAATTGCGGAGCACCGCCGTAGTTTTGGACCTGTGCGTAAAGTCTTGGAAGCGCAGAACTCTCACTAAATGACGTAGTGAAAATCAAATCTACAAAAATTTAAAGCGGCTGATTGGCCGCTTTATTTTTAAACAACTTGAATCTTAACGATTATAGTTATTTTGAGAATAATCAGTTTCTTCAAACGATGGCTGATATTCTTGATCAATGTTTTGGAGGTGTTCATGCATCGCGCGTTCATGTTGAATACGTTGGTAAATTTCTTCACGATGAACAGATACTTCTTTTGGAGCATTCACGCCAATACGAACCTGATTACCTTTTACACCAAGCACAGTCACGCTAACTTGGTCCCCAATCATTAATGTTTCGCCGACACGGCGAGTCAGAATCAGCATGTTTATCTCCTTGCAAAAAGCAAAACCTGCAATTGATTTGTTATGTAAAATTCATAACCTGTAAAAGCAAAAAATTATAATAGGCATCTGAAACAATCATTGTAACAAATACAAATCTATTAAATTTTCAAAATCCTCAGGGTTAATATAACAGAGCCACTATAAAAAAAACTATAGTGGCTCTATATTTTTACGATGTTTTTCAAAATCTGTCTAACAATGACAAATTTTGATACCGTGTATGGTTAAATTATGCGCGTACGCTAGATTCACCAGTTTCACGGTCTAAACCAAATGTCGTGTGTAATGCACGTACAGCAAGTTCTAGATATTTTTCATCAATGATCACTGAAATTTTAATTTCAGATGTAGAGATCATAAGAATGTTGATACCTTCTTCAGCGAGGGCAGTAAACATTTTGCTTGCAACACCTGCGTGAGAACGCATGCCAACACCTACGATTGATACTTTAACGATATCAGAGCGTGTTGCGACTTCACGTGCACCAATTTCTTCAGCAGTTGCTTCTAAAATTGCTTTGGCTTTTGCTAATTCGCTACGATTAACTGTAAACGTGAAGTCTGTTGTGCCATCTTCTTCAACGTTTTGGATAATCATATCCACTTCAACATTTGCATTGCCAATCGGTGATAAGATATTTGATGCAATACCTGGTTTGTCAGGAACACCTAAAATTGTTAATTTTGCTTCGTCACGGTTAAACGCGATGCCTGAGATAATTGGGTTTTCCATGTTGTCTTCCGCTTCAGTGGTGATTAGTGTTCCGACATTTTGTTTGAAATCTTCGTCGAATGCGCCATCATCGTCATTATCAAAACTTGATAATACGCGTAGAGGCACTTGGTATTTACCGGCAAATTCTACAGAGCGAATTTGTAGGACTTTTGAACCAAGTGATGCCATTTCCAGCATTTCTTCAAAAGAAATACGATCAACTTTTTTTGCTTTTGGAGCGACACGTGGGTCAGTGGTATAAACACCATCAACATCGGTGTAAATTTGGCATTCATCTGCTTTTAGTGCAGCAGCAAGTGCAACACCTGAAGTGTCTGAACCACCGCGACCAAGTGTTGTGGTATTGCCATCTTCATCAAAACCTTGGAAACCTGCAACCACAATGACACGACCTGCGTCTAGGTTTGAGGTTAAAACGTCAGTTTCAATCGATTCAATACGTGCTTTGGTAAATGAACTGTCCGTCTTAATGCCTACTTGACGGCCTGTTAATGATTTAGCTTCAACACCAATTGAATTAAGTGCCATTGCTAACATTGAAATCGTTACCTGCTCGCCTGTAGAGACCATTTGGTCCAATTCACGCGGGTCAGGGGTGTCGGTAATGGCCTTCGCTAAAGCCAATAAGCGGTTGGTTTCACCACTCATTGCAGATACAACAACCACAACTTTGTGACCGTGATCATGCCAACGCTTTACACGACGAGCAACATTGAGAATGCGCTCTGGTGTACCCATTGAGGTACCGCCATATTTTTGAACGATTAATGCCATAACTTTCCTTACCAAGTAAATAAGTCTAACGACTTAAAGCACTTACACATATTTGAAAACCAGATTTTGCTGGATGTTTCAAAATACCACGTAGCTCGTAAATTTCCCCTTTATTTAAAGTAGGAAGTTTATATCGATACTTTGTGTCAGAGAGGCGAGTTGCTTTCACTTGCCCCTTCGGACTCCATAATTGCAATCCTGTGAATGGCTTAGAATCTAAACGAATAAACTCTAATGTTACAGGCTGCTTAATATAGATTCGATTGTAAAGTTCAGCTTTTACAATCTTCTTTTCAACATAATCAAAAGGCATAAACTCACAATAAGGAAGAGTTTTGCTAGGAACATGTAATTGGTAATATGTACTAGCAAAAAGCATTGGGCTAATTAAAAATAAACAACACAATGCGAGCCTTATCATGATGTTATTGACCTTATTTAGTCGCAATCCAAGCAGATAAATCTGTCATCACTTGATCAAATTTATCATTGAGTGGCGCGCCACCTTGTGCAAGATCAGGTTTACCACCACCTTTACCACCAAGCTCAGTGGCTAAATGTTTGATGATGTCACCCGCTTTAATATTTGCGGTAAAGTCTTTCGCAACAGATGCAATTAAGCTCACTTTATCTGCATCGACAGCAGCAATCACGATAACCGCATTGTCCAGTTTTGACTTCACGCCATCATGTAAGTTACGAAGTGATTTTGCATCGACAGCTTGAACGGTGGTAATTAACGTTTTGCGGCCAGCAATCTCTTGAACTTGGTTTAATAACTCAGTTGCTTGGAAGCTTGCCAGTTTTTGGTTCAATTGTTCAATTTGCTTTTGCAGGCTAGATGCTGTTGATGCTAAAGACTCAACTTTTTCTAAAGTTTGATCTTTTTGCGCTTTCAGCAACTCGTTGATTGCATGAATGTCACGATCCGTTTTTTGTGCAGCTTCAATGGCTTTAGTACCTGTAATCGCTTCAATACGACGTACACCCGCAGCAACACCACCTTCAGAAGTGATTTTGAATAGGCCGATGTCACCTGTACGTTTGACATGAATACCACCACAAAGCTCAATCGAGAAGTTTTTCTCGTCAATAATTGAACCCATAGACAGTACGCGTACTTCGTCGCCGTATTTCTCACCAAACAACATCATTGCGCCTTTTTCTTTAGCACTATCGATGTCGAGCAGTTCGGTTGAAACTGCGGTGTTGGCAATCACTTCAGCATTGACAATACGTTCAATTTCTTGCAGCTGTTCAAAGGTTACAGGTTGGTCGTTGGCAAAGTCGAAACGTAAAAGTTCGCTGGCAACTAATGAGCCTTTTTGCTGTACATGTGCACCTAAGACTTGGCGCAGCGCAGCGTGCAGAAGGTGAGTCGCAGAGTGGTTGCGTGAAGTTGCTTCACGGATATCTGCTTTCACAACCGCTTCAACAACTTGAGCAGCTTTCAGGTTACCCATGGTTACGATACCTTGGTGTACAAATGCACCACCAGATTTTTTGGTATCTTGAACTTCAAAAATACCGGTATCGTTTTTGAATAAACCAGTATCACCTACTTGACCACCGCTTTCTGCATAGAAAGGGGTTTGGTTGAGTACGATCAGCGCTTCATCGCCTTCAACCACTTCATCCACTTGTTCGCCATCTTTATAGATCGCAACAATTTGACCTTGACCTTGAGTTGCGTCATAGCCTTCGAATTGAGTTTCGCTATCCACTTTTACAATAGAGTTGTAGTCGACAGCAAATTTACCTGCATCACGCGCACGTTGACGCTGAGCGGCCATTTCAACTTCAAAGCCCGCTTCATCAATCGTTAAATCACGTTCACGTGCAATATCTGCTGTTAAGTCAGTTGGGAAGCCGTAAGTGTCATACAGTTTGAATACAGTTTCGCCCGGAATGACAGAACCTTTAAGATTTGCCAATTCACCTTCAAGCAGTTTCAAACCTTGCTCAAGTGTTTTGGCAAACTGTTCTTCTTCTTTTAACAGTTGAGCTTCAATACGAGCTTGTTGAGCTGCAAGTTCTGGGTATGCAGCGCCCATCACTTCAATTAAAGGCTTCAACATTTTGTGGAAGAATGTACCGGTTGCGCCCAACTTGTTACCGTGACGAACGGCACGACGGATGATACGACGTAATACATAACCACGGCCTTCGTTTGAAGGGTTTACGCCATCTGCAATCAGGAAGCAGCATGAACGTGCGTGGTCTGCAACCACTTTAAGTGAAGCAGGGTAGTCAACAGGCTTGCCTGCTTCTTTTGCAGCAGCATCAATTTCAGTGGTATCTAGACCGATAATTTCCGCAGCAGCTTTTAGCAAGTTTTGGAATAGGTCGATTTCGTAGTTTGAGTTAACGTGCTGCAATACAGCTGAAATACGCTCAAGGCCCATACCGGTATCGACAGAAGGCGCAGGAAGTGCGTGAAGTACACCGTCAGCAGTACGGTTGAACTGCATGAAGACGTTGTTCCAAATTTCGATGAAACGGTCGCCATCTTCTTCAGGTGTGCCCGGTAAACCGCCCCAGATGTGATCGCCATGGTCAAAGAAGATTTCAGAACATGGGCCACAAGGACCGGTATCGCCCATTGCCCAGAAGTTGTCTGATGCGTATTTTTCGCCTTTGTTATCGCCAATACGGATAATGCGGCTCGCATCTAACCCAATTTCTTTGTTCCAGATATCAAATGCTTCGTCATCTGTATGATAAACAGTGGCATATAATTTATCTTTTGGAAGACCTAACCATTTTTCGTTCGTTAAGAAGTCCCATGCAAATGTAATCGCATCACGTTTGAAGTAATCACCAAAAGAGAAGTTACCCAACATTTCAAAGAAGGTGTGGTGACGCGCTGTATAACCAACGTTATCTAAGTCGTTGTGTTTACCGCCTGCACGTACGCATTTTTGTGATGATGTTGCACGTACATAGTCACGTTTTTCAAGACCAAGAAAACAGTCTTTGAATTGGTTCATCCCTGCATTTGTGAATAATAATGTTGGGTCGTTGGCAGGTACCAGAGAACTCGACGCGACACGTGTATGCCCTTGCGATTCAAAGTAGCTTAAAAAAGCTTCGCGAATTTCAGCTGATGTCATAAAACGAGTACTCACAACCAAGTCTCTCCTAATTTCAATTGGGTAAATAGCCTATCAAGCAAGTCTTACAGAAAATTAAAGCTGGCTTGATAGGCTGACTTAAAATTTAAAAACGCTAAATTATAACGGAAAAAGCCGCACCGACCAATGACTTTCAATGAACTATGTGACTTTTTATATAATTCATCATATTTGATTCACTTTTATTAAGTTTGTGGATTTTTTGAATATTTTATCTATGAATTTATATGGAGATTTGAATGAAATTGCCCATGATTGATTGCGATCATTTTTTATATTTTAGCCAAAGATCAAAGCGAATAATGGCAAAAAATAATGGAGCTGAGTAAATGAATCGCGTGAATGGTTAAATTTTTTCATCAGCTTTTGTATTCTTGGATTGGGATTTAAAGAACATTCCACAATTGATAGGCAATACATGTGATGATTTATTTAAAACTCAGTTTAATAAGCATTAAATGAATTAATGATAACGGTTTGGGCGTAAAATCTATTAACATAGCGTCGCTTTATAATTGTTTCAAAATGAAGGAAAAGTCATGCAGCGAGTGGCAATCAACGGGTTTGGTCGAATCGGACGTAATGTATTACGCGCTTGGTTTGAAAATCCTAAGGAATTTCACTATGAAATTGTTGCCATTAATGATGTTGCAGATGTTGAAACATTGGTTCATCTATTTAAGTATGATTCGACCCATGGTCGTTTTGCAGGGCAGGTCAACATTGTTGAACAAAATGGTGCAATTTTCCTCGATATTATGTCTGTAGGTGCACATTTAAAAGTACAGGTTTTAAATGAAGCAGAGCCCTTGAATCTGCCTTGGCACACTTTAAATGTTGATGTTGTGCTGGAATGTACAGGCCTGTTCCGTTCACGTGAAGCTGCAACACAGCATATTTGTGCAGGTGCAAAACGTGTGATTATTGGTGCTGCACCTTTTGATAGCGTTGATGCTGCGATTGTGTACGGGGTCAATCATCATGATGTGAAAGCCACGGATCAAATTATTTCGAGTGTATCGTGTACCACGCAAGCTTTAGTTCCATTGGTGAAAATCATTGATGATGCCTTTGGCATCGAAACTGCATTGATGACCGAAATTCATGCGGTAACTGCGGATCAGTCTGTGCTTGATCGTGCACATCGAGACCTACGTCGTGCACGTGCTTCAGGCCAAAATATTATTCCAACCACCTCTTCGGCTTTGGGTGCATTAAAAAGTGTGATGCCAAAAATGGAAGGGAGGATCGATGGTTATTCGATTCGTGTGCCAACTATTAATGTTGCAGCTATTGATTTGACTTTTGTTGCGCAGTCTCCTGTGACTGTACATCGTATTAACGAGGTATTGGTTAAATCTGCACAGTACGATTATGCAGAAATCATGCAAGTGACCGATGAGCCTTTAGTCTCTTCCGATTTTAATCATTCCCCTTATTCTTTAATTGTCGATTTAACTCAAACCATGGTGGTGGGCAATCAAGTTAAAGTTTTTGCGTGGTATGACAACGAATGGGGCTATGCCAACCGTTTATTGGATTTATGTGAAAGTTTTCATATTGCTTAAGTTTGCAATTGAATTGAAAAAGGCATCCACGATGGATGCTTTTTTATTGTCTTGAAAATTTTGATGACGTCGTTTTTTTTTAAACTTGAGATCGACAACATTTGGTCGAAGAATATTAAAATATTCGCAGCGTGTGCCGATTTTTTCGTTAAGATAACAGACAAATATATTTATAAGAGTGTTGATCATGATGCTAATGTTGCTTTGGGGATTCATTTTATTATTGTCGTTGGCTGTGGTTTTTTTAATTTGGCTGCAATTTAATCGTGATGTTTCACAATCAACAGTTCATGAAACCTTGCCGCTTGAAGAAAAAGTTGTACATTTGGAAACCAACTTAAAAAAGACTTTGGAAATTATGCAAGACCTTGCCAAAAAAATGCATACACAACAAGAAGTGCTGGATCAAACTACACATAAATTACAGCAAGTCGAGTTGCAAAACGCTGAGTTGGTCAATCTCCTCACAAAAGTGGTCAATCCAGCTCAAGATTAATATAATAGGACATACGCATTGACAACATAAAAAAATGATGAATATGTTGTATAACATGTAAGTGATCAGACAAACCAAACA
>NZ_JBLZXR010000141.1:0-6384 GCF_050285345.1 Acinetobacter sp. | reverse complement strand
TATCCAACGCGAAGTTTCCAAACCCTGAGAAACTATGAAGACGTACCGCAGCTTCCAGCAGGTTATGGGGCCATGATATTACCGGCACTGATTCCGAAGTGGTGGTTTAAATTGATGGATCAACGGGTGGTAGAGCATTATGCAGGCGATTTCAGCAAAATGAATATTTACCCTAAAGCCAAAAAGAAAATTCAGCAGAAGTTTGCGAGATTGTTCTCTCAGTCATCCCTTATACATGAGGACTTAACATGAAGCGCTACCAATGTTTGGTTTGTGGATGGGTTTATGATGAGCAGATTGGATGGCCTCAGGAGGGAATTGCCGCGGGTACGCCGTGGCAAGATGTCTCTGAAAACTGGACCTGTCCTGACTGTGGTGTCTGTAAAGCCGACTTTGATATGGTCGAGATTTAAGGTTCATGTTGGTAGAAGAGCGTTTAGCTAGTTAACGATATAATGGAAACTCTGCTTTGTATATTTTGCCAAACAGATGTAGATCTCTTGCAATCGACCAAAAAAAGCAACCCGTTTCTTGGGGATTCGAAACGGGTTGAAACCTCAAACAAATTTAGGTGAATGGCTTAGAAAATTGAATATGCACCATCCACTTTAATAATCGCGCCATTTACAAAGCTTGCAGCATCAGATGCAAGGAAAACCACAACATTTGCGATTTCTTCAGGCTGACCTAAACGCTGCATTGGTGAGCGTTGCATAATACCGTTGAATACTTCTGGCATATCTTTGAGTGGTTGGATGAGTGGTGTATCGATCCAGCCTAGTGCAACAGCATTGACACGAATTTTAGTTGGAGCCATACTGAGTGCATGAGAGAAAGTCAGTTGATCAATGGCACCTTTCGAGCACGCGTAAGCAGGTGTAAGTGCTGAACCAAACTGTGCGAAAAGTGAAGACACATTAATGATCGATGGATTGTCAGATTGAGCTAAAGCTTTTGCAGCGACTTCACTGATGTAAAAAACAGAAGTGAGATTGACTTCAAGTACCGTTCTATACGTCTCTAATTCATGTTCTGTGATAGACCCCATACCTGCACCATTGAACAAAGTATCAATCCGATCTACGTTTGCGAAGAATGCATCTACAGCAGTTTTATCTGTGACATCCATTTCAACAGCTTCAATATCTAAACCTGTTGGGTAAACGGCTTTCGCGGCTTGTAAACCAAGCGCCCATACTTTGGCACTACGTTCTGCGAATGCAATTGCAACGGCCTGACCAATACCTGATGTACCACCTGTGACAACAGCTATTTTATTTTCAAACATTTTTGTATTGAAAGCATCCATTTCTTCCGATCCTATATTTCAGTTTTAAGTTCAGCTTTTGCTGATAGATTTAAACTAGAGCTTTTGGCGTCGAATGAAAAGAATGGTCTTGGAAAACCATCCTAAAGAGTGGCGGCTAGAGGTTGTCGATATGATCTTCAGCAGATTGAGTGTGATTAAAGTAAAAAGTGAATTAAATCAAAATAATATATGTCTGGCATCAAACTTTAGAACAATGTGGGTCATTAAAACCATTCGAGAACCATTCTTTTGAATGGTTGTTCTAAAGCTACAGGCTGTTAATCTTCTGAGGCAGATTTAGTACTTAATGATTGAGTAAAAGTCGTAAGTTATGTTTTAAAGAAATCCACGATCATGGATGGATGTGGATTTCTTTAAAATATTTAGCGTATTTAGAAATATCGATGTGAAATCGAATGATTATAGAAATTGAATAATGAATTCGAAATAACAGACATATTTTCACTTTTGAGGGATTGCAAGAGTGCGCCGCTTTTAAAAAAGGATTTAGTGTCATGATGGTGAATCAGAACAACAAAATTGTTGTCGAAAATATTCCAGTTTCTCCCCCTTTGAAACTTGTGCATTCGAATGAGCTTTATCAATTTCATTCTATGGTGAAGCCTAGTGGTGCGCAGTGCAATATCGACTGTGAATACTGTTTCTATTTATATAAACAAGATTATCTGCATCAACCGAAATATCCACGTATGGAAAGCTCGGTGCTTGAGTTGCACATCCGTCAGTATATTGAAGCACAGACTGGGCCCGAGGTTGTATTTAGCTGGCAAGGTGGAGAACCGACGTTGATGGGCTTAGATTTTTTTAAGCACATTATTGTCTTACAAGAAAAATATAAAAAACCCAATCAACAGATTTTTAATGATTTACAAACCAATGGCTTATTATTAGACGATGAATGGTGCATTTTTTTAAAAGAAAATCACTTTTTAGTTGGGCTGTCGATTGATGGACCTGAACATTTACATGATATTTATCGTCGTACCAAAAATGATAAACCGACACATAACCTAGTTATCAAAGCAATTGAATTATTACGTCAATATCAGATCGAGTTTAATGCTTTGTGTGTGGTGAATAACGTTAATGTCAAGCATCCACTTGAGGTCTATCGTTATTTAAGAGACGTCATTCGTCCCAAAATGATTCAGTTTAGTGCAGGGATTGATCCTGTTGAACCTGATTGGATTACGAAGCCAAAAGCCACAATGATCAAACACAAAGATATTTCTGTTAGTGCTTGGACGGTACCAAGTACTGACTGGGGAATATTTTTGTCTACAGTATGGCAAGAGTGGTTTGCTCAAGATTATGGCAATGTTTTTGTTGATCAGTTTGAAAATGTGATCTCGCAACTTTTTGGTTTTGGTCCACAAAAATGCACCACAGGGCAAATCTGTGGTAAGTCCGTTGCAGTGGAATTTAATGGTGATGTTTATTCATGCGATCACTTTGTTTTTCCAAAATTCAAACTTGGCAATATTAAAGAAACTCATCAGGGCGATCTAGTTTTTTCAAAAAAAACAAGAAATGTTTGCTTATGCAAAATACCAGAGTTTACCCAAATACTGCCAGCGCTGCGATTTCTTGCAACTGTGCTGGGGAGAATGCCCAAAAAATAGATTTATCAAAACACCGGAGGGAGAAGCTGGATTAAATTACCTCTGTGCAGGTTTAAAGTTGTTTTATAAACAAGTGGTCAAAGATCAAGACGTCTTGATGCAATACCTAAACGCAAGTTAGTTACTAAAAAATTGATTTTGAAAATAAAAATATTTCAGCGCAAGCTGAAAGGGATAGTTATACCTTAAAAAACGGTCAAGGAGGATACCATGCGTATCAGAAAGTCAAAGCTGTGCTTGTCCATCGGGACAGCTTTATTATCATTTGCTGCACTTACCACAGCTCATGCTGCACCGCAACAAAGCTACCAAAAAGGTAAAACCATTGCGGATGATCCATTTTTAAAAGCGGTGATCACTTCTGAGAACATGGAACCTGCAATCATTCACCCTGCGCAAAGATCAGCTGCTCAGAAAAAGATAGATGCCTATAAACAAAGAACTGGACGTACTCCCAACATTCTGATTTTTATTGTTGATGATATGGGTTGGGGCGACATTGGGGCTAATGGTGGCGGTGCAACAGTCGGTGCACCAACACCCAACATTGATAAGTTGGCGCATGGCGGGTTACGTTTTACTTCATTCTATGCACAGCCGTTGAGTACACCATCTCGCGCAGCGATGATGACTGGTCGTCTACCGACACGTACGGGTTTAGTCCGTCCAATTTTGACTGGTGAAAAACTCAAAGCTAATCCATGGGAAGGTGAAGTCACTGCGGCAGGGCTTTTAGATAAAGCAGGTTACCGTACAGGAATGGTTGGTAAATGGCATTTAGGTGAAATTGATGGCGCTTACCCGCAGCAAAATGGTTATGACGAATACTTTGGATTCTTACAACTAGTGTCTAACCTAACTGAAATGATAGATGAACGTTTATACCCAAACTTGGTTCATGATCCTGAGCGCTTAGAAGCGATGCGTTCGATTCAACCACCTGAAATTACCAGTGGTGTGAAAGGTGGAGCAATCAAGGTTGAACAGTCGATCAAAACAATTGATGACATTAGCCGAATGGATCAAAAATTTGCTGATTATTCAGATGGATTTATTCGTAGCGCAGGTAAAAAGAACGAGCCCTTTTATTTGGTTCACTCGTTCTCACGTTTGCACAATGATAACTACCCAGCACCGGGCTATGCAGGCAAGAGTCCAGCAAAATATCCATACAAAGACGCTGTAATTGAAGTTGATGACATCGTTGGTCGCCTCATGAAGACTTTAAAAGATACTGGTCAGCTAGAAAATACCGTGGTGTTCTTTACTTCGGACAATGGTGCCAATGAAGACGTATGGCCAGATTCAGGCTTTCATCCTTGGAAAGGCGGAAAGGGTACGACATGGGAAGGTGGAATTCGCGTACCTGGAATTGCATACTGGCCAGGCATGATTAAAGCCGGTCGTGTTAGTGATGGCATTTTCGACATTCTCGACTTATTTAATACCTCCGTGGCTTTGGGTGGACAAACCAATCAAATTCCAAAAGATCGTTATTTTGATGGCATTGATCAGACCAGTTTTCTACTAGCTGATGATGGCGAGTCGAATCGTGAAACGTCGTATTTCTATTCGGGTAATCAGTTTACATCTCTACGGTGGAATGAGTTCAAAGTGCATTTCAAAGTAATGGATACCACTTTGCCACGTAAGAATATTGATAGCACGGTACTGTCGGTTGCGAACCCTGCGCCGTGGGCATACAACCTATACATTGACCCGAAAGAGCAAATTCCAAGTCACCATGGTTTTGAATGGGGGTACCCACGCGCGCTGAATCTCGTACGTCATCACATGAGTACTTTCAAAAAATATCCAGTCAAAGACATTGGTTTAAACGTACCTTAATAGCCTTTTCAGGCAAACAATCGAATTAAGTCATTCACGATTTAATTCAAAACAGTGGGTGTTTTTCAGGGGAGTGAAGAGCATTCGCGAGTTTAAATTTTCACTAAAGGAATAGAAATGAAGTTGAATAAGAAAAAGTCGCTTGCTGTTGCCATGCTGTCAGTTTTTGCAGGCCAAACCTATGCTGCAGGTCTTGAGCGTTCACCTCAACAAATTGATGCACTCTTTGAACAAGGAACATATGCAGAAGTAGGTTATACCCATATTTCTCCAGATATTACGGGTAAAGATGCCAGTGGGAATTACATTTCTGATATGGCTGGAGATTTTCAATCGCTTAACTATGCAGTAAAAACTGACTTAAACTCAAAGTTACGCCTTGCAGTCATTTACGACGAGCCGTTTGGTGCCAAAGTTGAATTTGATGGTGCGAATAATTTTATTGCAACAGACCGTCCAGCAGCAGATGCTAAAACGCGTGTAGATGTAAAGTCAAAAAATGTCACTGCACTTTTGGGTTATAAGCTGAATGAAAATGTTATGGTTTATGGTGGCCCAGCTCTACAAGAAATTGAAGCTGAAGTACATTTACGGGGCTTAAATTATGCGTTAAATAGTGGCTATAACAATACTTTTGACGATATCGCAGTGGGTTGGGTTACAGGAATAAGTTATGCTAAACCAGAAATAGGGCTCTTAGCATCATTAACCTATCGCTCTGAGGTTGAGCACAAAACCACCATTCAAGAAGACGTTCCTTTGTCGGATCTTTTGGGCATGGATTATTCACATAGCAACCAAGGCAGTATTACTACGCCAGAGTCTATCAATTTAAACTTACAAACAGGTTTGAATATGACGACTGCAGTTTTTGCAAAAGTGCGTTATGTACCATGGAGTGATTTTGCTTACTATCCACCTATATTAAAAGCATCAACTACAGCGGCTTTAGGTAAAGGTTTGCCTTTGGTCGATTATTCAGAAGACCAAATAGCCGTGGAGCTTGGTTTGGGTAAACGCTTATCTCCAAAGCTTGCGATTGCCGTTTCGGGTTTATGGGACTCGGGGGCAGGCGATCCTGCACCGACATTAGGGCCAGTACATGGCTATTGGGGCGCGGGCTTAGCAGCGAAATATAATCTCAATGAAAAATTAGCTTTCAGCTTAGGTGGTCGCTACATGTGGTTTGGCGATGCCAAGGGTGAAACTTCTGATCGTCGTATCGTGGGGGATTTTAAGGACAATACAGGCTATATCGTGGGGATGAAATTCTCGTATAAATCTAAATAATTCATCTCGCTTATTACTCGTTTGAGGTTTTGCCTTCTCTCTGAAATATTGAGAGAAGGTTTTTTTATCAGTGCTGAATTATCTGCCTAATGATGTGCATTGTCATAAGACGTACTGAGTTGACTGCATATTTTTCAGTCTTTTGAATGAAGTCAATCTGGATAAAGCCAGTCTTTCAAGGATTCGGTTTTTCACCATGAAGATAAAACAGCGTGACTGTTTATTCAGATGTATTGCAGAGCAACATAGTGTTGCGCTTGTGCAACGGTTATCATAGAGCCAACAAAGCGTTGG
>NZ_JBLZXR010000140.1:1687-3914 GCF_050285345.1 Acinetobacter sp. | reverse complement strand
CTGAAATGATTGCAATGCATCCTGTACTGAATATCCTTTTCATTGTTGTCCCTTAACATTCCATGAGCAGCGATAGCTTCATAACGGTGATCTAAAATTTAAAATAAGTCTTTAAAAATAAAAAACTTAAATAAAAAACCAATGTGAATATAAAATGCTCGGAAATAACGAACAAGGGCAGAATAGACAAATTGTCATTTCAGAAAAGATATCAGTTATCAAGTATTTGTATACTGAGATGTAATTGGTTTTTTTAGATTCATCTGTATTGCACGGCATAGAAGAAAAAAGTCAGGCTCATGGAAGGCCTGACTAAACTTAAAATAATGGATAAAGCTTCACTTCAATAAAGCTTAGGCAGCCGGCTGCGTTTCATTAGAATTGGCTTTGCCCTGCACAGGAATATTTGTTTTGCCAGAGAGTACAGCTTTGCGAGTTTGACTGAATAAAAAGACTTGTACAGCCACCACGATACAGCAAGCATAACCAATCGCTTCAAAACTAATAAATTTCACAATTGTTCCACTAATGAAGGGTGCGACAGCGGCCCCAACCATAAGCATTGCAGGCGTACCTGCAACAGCTCGACCCGTTGGATCAAGGCGCGCTAATAAACCAAAAGCAAAAGTGTGTACAAACAAAATAGTAAATGCCATGAAGGGCCCAGCCAGTGCGAAGACTGCATATTGGTGGGTATGTGTGGTCAATAACGAGAAAATACCCTGAAAAATCGGGCCAAAAGCAATAATAGCTGTAATGCTCACTCGTTTTTCTAGCAAAGCCGCTAATGGTGCTGGGAAGATGGTTACAATGCCATAAATCACCAAAGCCATAGTTACCATGTCACGGCTAAAACCACGCTCGAGCCCAATACGTTCATAAAAACTTAAGGTCATGGCTTGCGTCATCGCCAGCAATGCGACACCAATCATGCAGAACCAGACAGGGCGACCAAGTGGCGGTAGGTTTTTGATTTGCTCATAGTTGTCAAAATCGACAGCACGCGTAGGCTTAGGAAAGAAAAAGAGGCAGGCCAGTGTCGCGAGCAGCATGACTGCTGCCAGCACATAGAACATGCTGTAACCGCCAAACTGTTGAATAATTCCCGGGGTACCCCCTAAGAAAATTACACCGAAAATGCCGATGGCTAGGCCGGCAATACCGAAAATTCGATGAGGATTAATACCGTGGCCCATCGTGCCATGAGTGACACTGAGTGCTGTACCTGCAGCAAGCCCGCCAAAGAAATGCAAGCCTGCCAAAATAGGGAAACTGGTATTACTTGCTGATAAGATAAAGGCTAACGCTGCAAAGGCGAAACCAAGTACTGCAGCCAGCTTGACTTGAATGCGGTTAAATCGAGGCGCAAAGAAAATACTGGCACCTGCAGCGCCAATTAAGAATAAGGTGGCTAATCCGCCTGCCTGCTGCGGGTCAAAATGATAGTGTGCGATTAGCGTGCCGACCCATACAGGCAATGCGACTAAATCAACCATGCCGGCACAGTGTGCCATCATCAGTGCAAGCATCCCGCGCTTACTTTCGATACGAACCATAATGCTGCTCCTTTAGCATGCAAATAATGTGTGCTCTTCACTGAGCTTTTTTGCTTAGACGTAGGTCTATAAATTCTTGTTTTAAAAAATAAGCCCCGATCAACTGTGACCGGGGCTTAGGATTAAATGGCTTCTTTTAGAATATTCAGAGCTTTTTCTACAACAGCTGTTTGCTGCTCAACTGGTGCGCGCTGCTGCTCTAAACGTCCAATTTCCATTGAACTTTGGGTAACCAAACGGCAACGCTGCTCACGGCGTTGCATAAATTCAGCAAAGGCCAGATCAACATTTCCTTGTTTCTCGAAGATTTCTGCAAGCACTAAAGCGTCTTCAATGCCCATGCCTGCACCTGATGCTAACTGTGGCGTAGTTGGGTGTGCTGAGTCGCCAATAAGCAATACCTTTCCTACATGCCAAGGTCCTGGAAGGTCAAAGCATTCAAGCGGACGAAAGTTGATATTTGGATTATCTGCGTCGCTTAAGGATTCACGGATTTCAGCTAAAATGCCGTCATAGCCTTCAAGCAGCTGTTTTAAATTTTTGTAGTTGTCTTCCGGTTCTTGCCAGCGCTGTGGGCAGCGTTCCAATAAGAACATATACATGTGATCTTTAGAAACTGGAGTAAAACCGACTTTCACAGGACCGCCTAAGAAATAGGTACGGCGTTCAAT
>NZ_JBLZXR010000140.1:0-1677 GCF_050285345.1 Acinetobacter sp. | reverse complement strand
AGAATAAACGCCAGCAGCTTTGACCGGTGTATTCCGCTTTAGGTGCGTCAGGAAATAACAGTTGGCGAGTTTTAGACAATACGCCATCAGAACCTAACACAAAGTCATAACGGCCTTGGCTGCCATCACTGAAAGTTACTGTCACACCATTTTCATCTTGTTCAAAAGCATCAGCAGTTAAACCCAAGCGCATTTGAATGCCGGCATCTTTAACATACTTATGCATAATTGAATGCATAGTAGGACGCATGATGCCGCCGCTTCCAGCAGTATCTGCACCTTCTAGCATTGGTGTTGGTAAAATGCGCAGTGGATTGCCAGCCGGATCACAGACTTGAATACCGTCACCAACATAAGCTTGTTCAGTGACTTCGTCATAAACACCGAGCTGTTTTAGTGCACGTAAGGTCGGCCCAGTAATAGTTAAGCCAGCACCTAATGCGCCCCAATTAGGATTAACATCAATCAGGTCGATTTTGACGCCAATACGGGACAGGGTAATGGCAGAGGCCATGCCAGCTGTACCTGCGCCAATAATGAGAACTTTTTTGCCTGCAGCGGCAGAATGTTGTGTCATGCGTGTCATCCTTGATGCATTATTGATCTTTTAAAAATTGTGCAACGAGTTGGGTAAAGCTTTTAGCGTGCTCGATTTGAGTCCAATGGCCGCATTGGCTGAAAATATGCACTTGGCTATTTTCAATCCAGTTCAGCATGGTCAAAGATGTAGAAAGCGGAATTACTTTGTCATCACGACCATGCACCATCAATGTTGGCTGCTTAATTTTACGAATGGCTTCTTCAGAATGAGACATCGCTTCAACCCATTGCTGGCGCGGTGCTGGGAACATGCGTTCATAAGCTGCACGCGTGTCTTCTTTGGTACTGGCGATATAGCGCATTTGTACCAAATCATCACCCACCAGATTTTGGTTGTAGGCAAAGATTTTCATGATTGCCTGCATGTTTTCAAACGATGGTGTATAGCCCCACACCGCATCGAGTCCGGCAGTCAGTTCAAATGGAACTCCAACACTGCCCATTAGAATCAATTTATTGACGCGTTCTGGGTGGTAAATCGCCAGGGCAAGTGCCATAGAGCCGCCAAAGGAGTTACCAATGACATTCACTTTTTCCAGCCCTAAAGCATCAAGGAAATCCACCATTTGCTTGAGCCATGTATCTCGGTTAAAAGTAATGTCTTCTGGGAATGTGCTGTAACCAAAACCAGCAAAGTCAGGTGCAAGCAAGCGGTAATCATGTTGCAGTGCTTGAATGGTTAAACGCCAATTTGCCCATGCACTGACGCCAGGGCCTGAACCATGCAGTAGCAGTACAGGCTCACCTTGTCCTATATCGTGATAGTTGGTCTGGATTGCACCGCATTGGATGCTTTTGCCAATTTCAGGATTTGTCATCGTATTCATAATTCGTTCCTTGAAAATTGAATTAACCGCGTTTCCACAGCAAGAGTGCAGTGCGGGCTTCAGATGTGTTTTCTTCTAAACGTGCTGTCAAACTGAGCTGACCCTGTTCATCCAAAGAAAAGGTGCGTTTTTGCTGTCCGCCAATCCAATTTGGAAATAAACTGAGATCGACATAATGGGTTACAGTGTTACCTTCAATGTCATAACGTCCTGCATAGGACATCATGCTGTTATAGGCACCGGCTTTTTC
>NZ_JBLZXR010000139.1:0-12999 GCF_050285345.1 Acinetobacter sp. | reverse complement strand
AGTAAGTCATCGCCAGCTCATTATTCAAATCCCCCTGACTCAAAGCGAGCAGGGGGATTTTTTTATGCTTAAAAAAAGAAAATGGGGAGAATTGGGTCAAAACTCACTGATTGAGTATGTGGTTTTTATATTAAAGGTTGATAGGCGTATACTATTTGGGTGCATGAGTTGAAAGTCTATGTCTGATTTACCCCCTGAAATAACATATATTGAATATGGAATTCGATCCCTTTCTAGCCGTATTCTTTTCATTATTTTTAGCAGGTTTTGCGATATAGCTAAATTCTAAAAATATTAGCACGTAAAAATAGCTGTAAAATTCCATTCTTTAAGGTCTTTGGTGTACTGAAGAGTTAAGTAATCAGCTATATTTTCATCCTTGTATTGTGTACAACTGATGATACCAATCTTTACTCAGTTTTTTCATGTCAATCCTGCACAGAGTAGCTTTCCATTATCTATTTTCAATAGTCTATTTAGCTGGAATTTATAGTTCACCTCGTGCTGCAAGTTGGAGTCATCGTTTTGGATGTCATCGTATTTTACTCGCAATGTTGCTGTTTGGACTTTTGGTGATGTTATTGCCCTCTTTGTGGGCAGTGTTAATTGGACTGATTATCTTTACTTTCGCATTTTTTGCAGCACATTCGATTGCGAGTAGTTGGGTTTCAGTACAGTCTTTACAGTATAGGGCAGTGGGTGCTCTCTATTTGTTTTGCTACTACTTAGGCTCAAGTCTCTTGAGCAGTAGCAGTGGACTCATTTGGGAAGCTGCTGGCTGGTTGGGATTAGCGTATTTTATCTGCTCAATCTTATTATTGGGCTATTTTTAGCGTTTAAACTTAAAGAATTAAAATAATAAATACAGAGAGTTACTATTGATTGGAGAGTTCATAAGTAATTTGTAATTATTCTGAGAAAGCTATAGCTAAAGTCTAAAAATATCAGCACGTAAAATACCTGTAAATTCCATCCTTTAAGGTCTTTGATGTACTGAAGAGTTAAGTAATCAGTTAAGGGTAAACCTGTAATGTCTCAGGAAATATCTCTCAAGTGGGTTCATCATCTTCTAAAATCTTATGAATATTCAATCAACACGAAAAATTTCCGTCATCATTCATATTTTTCATTTCGTCCCCCCTTGTTTTATAAAAGTTTTAAATTACTTATTTGATTTTGTATAAATTATAATCAAGCAAGATGAATGGAATTCATGGTAAAATGCTCGGCTTTCATCTTTGATCTAATTTTTTTCAGATCTTCCATCATCTGCCAGCCGAGAATCGCTAGCCATGTCTACTGCTTTTACCATGCAAACTGCGCCAAAAGCGTTGTTTGATTACGACAAATATTGGGCGTCTTGTTTTGACCCTGCGCCATTTTTGCCGATGTCACGCGAGGAAATGGATCAACTCGGTTGGGACAGTTGTGACTTTATTTTAGTCTGCGGTGATGCCTATATCGACCATCCGTCATTTTGTTCAGGCATTATTGGTCGTACTTTGGAAGCGCAAGGTTTTCGTGTCGGTATTATTTCACAACCGGATTGGACCAATGCAGATGCATTCCGTGTTTTGGGTAAACCAAATATCGCTTGGGGTGTAACGGCAGGAAACATGGATTCCATGATCAACCGTTATACGGCTGACCGTAAAATCCGTTCAGATGATGCTTATTCCCCAGATAATTTACCAAATAAACGTCCTGACCGTGCAGCAACCGTATATTGCCAACGCGTGCGTGAAGCTTATCCTGATGTACCAGTATTACTAGGTGGGATTGAAGCATCTTTACGTCGTATTGCGCACTATGACTATTGGTCTGATAAAGTTCGTCGTTCGGTATTGATGGATTCTAAAGCAGATTTGCTGATGTATGGTAATGGTGAACGTTCGATCACTGAAATTATGCACCGCTTAGCCAAAGGCGAAAAAATTCACGAAATTACCGACGTTCGTGGTACTGCTTTTATTGTGAATAAAAATAACCGCGCGTCGAAAGCCAAATTTGTCGAAATTGCCTCGAATGATGTTGATACAGTCGGTCGGGTTGATCCGATCATCAATCCTTATGTGATGACGGAAGATTTGGACGGTTGTGAAATCGAGAAAGGTAAAGATAGCGTTAGCCAATATCAAGGTTTCCAAAAAGAAGCGGTGGCCAATCCGATTGTCCGTGAAGGGGATAATCTGGATGAAAATACTCAAATTGTGCAGCTTCAGCCTTCATCAAAAGCGATTAAACATAAATTACCCGCGCGTGAACTGGCGGTGATCCGCTTGCCTGCGTTTGAAGAAGTAGTTAATGATCCAGTGCTTTATGCACATGCCAACCGAATTTTGCATTTAGAAACCAATCCGGGCAATGCGCGTGCTTTGGTACAAAAGCATGGCGAACGCGATGTTTGGCTCAATGCACCACCTATTCCATTGACTACAGAAGAAATGGACTACGTGTTTGACTTGCCGTATGCGCGTTTGCCACATCCTTCTTATGGTGATGCACGTTTCCCTGCTTTTGACATGATTAAGTTCTCGGTCAATATCATGCGTGGCTGTTTTGGTGGTTGTACTTTCTGTTCCATTACCGAACATGAAGGCCGCATTATTCAAAACCGTTCAGAAGAATCAATTCTGCGTGAAGTGGAAAAAATTCGAGATACCGCACCGGGTTTTACCGGTATTATTTCCGATTTAGGTGGACCTACAGCCAACATGTATCGTTTGGCATGTAAAGATCCTGAGATTGAAAAGAACTGTCGTAAACCATCGTGCGTATTCCCGGGAGTGTGTCAAAACTTACACACCGATCATGCGCCATTGACTCAGTTGTATCGTAAAGCGCGTGCGCTTAAAGGCATTAAAAAGATTCTGATTGGTTCAGGTCTGCGTTATGACCTGGCAGTTTTGAACCCTGAATATGTCAGAGAGTTGGTAACCCATCATGTGGGCGGTTATCTGAAAATTGCGCCGGAACATACCGAAAAAGGCCCACTCAATAAAATGATGAAGCCGGGTATTGGGACTTATGATCGCTTCAAACAAATGTTTGATCGTTTCAGTAAAGAGGCCGGTAAGGAACAGTACTTGATTCCATATTTCATCGCGGCGCATCCGGGTACGACCGATTACGACATGATGAATTTGGCGATTTGGTTGAAGAAAAATGGTTTCCGTGCCGATCAGGTACAAACTTTTTATCCTTCGCCAATGGCAACCGCAACCACTATGTATTACACCGGTAAAAACCCGTTGGCAAAAGTGGCGCGTTATACTGAAAATGTTGATATTGTGAAGGGGGAGAAACGTCGCCGTTTGCATAAAGCATTTTTACGTTACCATGATCCAAACAACTGGCCTTTACTACGCGATGCTTTGAAAGAAATGGGGCGCCAAGACTTAATTGGTAACTCAAAACAGCATTTGATTCCGACCTATCAGCCGGCAGGTGCCGCAGAAGGACAATATCAATCGGCACGTAAGAAAAATTCAAGCGTGGCGGGGGATTCGCAAAAACGTACGAGTGGTCAAAGTATTCGTGGTCAGCACAATGCGCAAGGGCAAAATCGTGGAAAAAATGCGCCGAAGAAAGGGCAAATTTTAACTCAGCATACGGGTTTACCACCACGTGAAACAGGTGATGCTAAAAAACCATTTGGCGGATCTAAAGCAAAAGGTAAATCAAAATCTCGAGCGTAATTTTTTAATTTAACTAAATAAAGACACTTCGGTGTCTTTATTTATTTGGACTGTCTGATTTTAAAGAGATCTCGTTTTGATCAAGTTATGAGGGTGAAATTTTTTGAATAAAGCTGATGTCTGCATTTTTATCATACACAGACAATGTCTAATCAAATTTTAATTAAAATTAACAGTTCATCGGAATTGTCTGACGATGAGTCAAGATCTCCTTGCTGATTTTTTAGCGAATGTTCTAAAGTATCTATAAATGGCAGGATGCTATTACTCTGAACTGAAGTGGCATATGAGGTTTGACTGTTAAGTATTTGCAACTTTTTGTCAGATTGAATGTGAGTTATGTGAAAGTTAGAGTTATTTTTTTAATAGGGAATTAAAAAAATAATAGTGGTTGTATACTTCCTAAGTATAAAAAGGAAGTGAAAACTAACAATATAAAAAATATAAAGGATTATGAGATGACTATATACATAGCAATAGGGAGTATTTTACTCCTCTGTGTGCTCATAATAGCATGGAAAAGTTTGGAAGTTGGTTCTAGACCACAAGACAGCGCTTTGAAACAACGCGCAATTTTCAATATTAATGAGCAATTGACTTACACGCGTCTGAAAGAAATTTTGCCCAATCATACGATTTTGGCCCATGTCTCTTTTGATGCATTACTAACCACAAAATATTATCGGACACGAAATAAATACCGCAATATGGTTGCTGATTTTGTGGTCTTGAATGAGCAGCAGCAGGTTCAGGCCATTGTTGCTCTCGATGATCCGATGGTATTGAAACGTTTTCAGCAGGCGCAATATCAAGATGCTTTACTGTCCTTAGCTGGCTATCGCGTCATCCGTTATGATGATGTGCCTGAATATGTGCAGTTACGTGAAGATTTCTTAAATGAACCGCGTTCACACGTACCTTTTGTGCCTGTAAATGATCTGAAAAAGTATCATTTATATTCGGACCTTGAGCGTAAAAAGATCAAGATCATTGGATAGGGTAGAGTATTCAACTGCATAAAAAAAGCATGTCTCAGGACATGCTTTTTTTATACGGTGAGTCTTACATGTAACGCACTTTATTCGGGTTTAATGGCTACTACTGTTAATTCAACCAACACTTTAGGATCATATAATTTCGCTTCAACACAAGCGCGAGGCAGGGCCTCAATATTGGCAACCCATGCATCCCAAACTTCATTAAATGCAGCATAGTCTTGTTCAATATTTTTAAGATAAATCGTCACCGACATAATGTGACTTTTGTCTGTACCTGCATCGGCAAGAAACTGATCGATGATATCGAAGGTTTGCTGGGTTTGACCTTTGATATCTAAGTCGAGGTCGGATGCAAGTTGGCCTGCTAAATGGACCAATTGACCCGAAATAGCAATTTCTGAAAAACGTTTCGAAACATGCATACGTTGAATGGTCATCACAGCTCTCCTAAAAAGATATGATTTAAATTTGTTTTAGATTGGCGGCATGATAGCAGTGACAGCAGCAATAAAACTACCGAGAGCAGCTGTGTGAGCACGTTATTATGATTTTATAAAAGAGATTGAAGTGTTGCAGGAGAAGAGGCAGAGCGCATACAGCGGGATGTTCCATGACTTAACAACAGAGTTGCCCTGCAATATTCGGATTTGATCGTCACGCCAATCACAGGACAGCATGCTGAAAGTAAAGGTGATTTTCAGCATCTCAGTGCATACACGGATAATGTAGTGCGTGGATAGATTACTCTAATTTCAGGCTTTGTGAATAGCTAATTGCTTTATTTTTGTTCTTCTGTCTAAGATTTAGACAAAATCAGGAAAAGTGTACTAAAAAACTAAATTAAGGACAGTTGCATTTCAGCGTCTGGTGTCGTCAATTGATACAGTCCAATCCCAATCAAGCGAAATTGAAAATCAGCTGGAATATGCATTTCTGCTAGCAGTTGATGTAATACCTGTGCTAAATCCTCTCGGCTGTGCAGGGCGGTTTTAAAGCTTTTGCTGTGTTGTAAAACTTGAAAATTCTTTAATTTTAATTTGGCAGAAACCCCGCGTGCACGGAGCTGTTTTTTGTCTAAGGTGTGCCAAATTTGCTCGATTAATGTGGACCAATGCGGCTGACATTGTTGCAGGGTCAAATCATCATTAAAGGTGGTTTCTGTGGAAATTTGCTGCCGTTCACGCTCAGCCTGTACGGGACGCTCATCAATACCCTGAGCATACAAAAATAATCGCTTGCCGTATTTGCCAAAGTGATGAATTAAAACCACTTCTTCAATTTGTTGTAAATCCCCCAAAGTATATAGCTGTAAGGCATGTAATTTTTCTTGCATGACTTTGCCGACTCCTGGGATTTTTTTTAGGGGAAGATCGTGAATAAAGTTTAGTACCTGAGCGGGTTTAATTACACAAATGCCATTCGGCTTATGCCAATCGGATGCAACTTTTGCGAGAAATTTATTCGGTGCTACACCGGCAGAAGCGGTCAATCCTGTGGTCTGAAAAATCTCAGCCTGTATGCGCATTGCAACTTCGGTCGCACTGGGAATCTGTTTTAAATTTTCCGTCACATCTAAATAGGCTTCATCCAGAGAAAGTGGTTCAATCAACGCGGTATATTGTCTGAAAATTTGGTGAATTTGGGCAGAAACGGCACGATATTTTTCAAAATTTGGCTCAATGACAATCACCTGCGGACAGCGTTTACGTGCTTGTGCCATCGACATGGCAGAACGTAAACCAAATTCACGTGCGGGATAGGAAGCGGCACAAACCACGGCACGCGGATGATGAGAAGACACGACGACAGGAAGCTGTTTGAGCTCAGGATGCTCCCGTAACTCAACAGAAGCATAAAAGGCATCCATGTCGATATGGATAATTTTTCTCATGTCACTTAAGGCAAAAATGTCAATAGAGATATGCAGTATCGCATAGTCTGCGTATGCTCCATAGCGGGCGCTGCAATGTAAACGACACAGATTGACTGGGTGATAAACACCGATCAGGTTCGTTCAAGGCTGTATTTTGAGTTAATGACGTTTAATCGGGTAAATGCCATTTTTCTCTAAAAAGAAGGTCCACGCATGTTGGTCACCGGAAAATACATTTAAATCCACAGGGGTGGAAATACCTTGGATCTGCCCTTGATTGGTATGTTGCCAAATTAGCCATTTGGGATTGTTTTTGAGCTCAGGAGGTCCTTTATATTCACGGACCCAAAGCGGCGTTTTGGTAAACTCACCAGCCAAGACAATGTTATAAAATGCTTTTGAGGTATAAAAAATCGGTTGTTTGCCATAGTGCGTGTACAAGCGGTCGTGCATATAGGCGATTTCTTTGAGTAACTGCTCTTTGCTATAGGCATTGATACAGTTGCTGTCATATTCCAAATCAATCACGGGGGGCAGTGCATCCGATTTTTTAGGGACCGATTGAATAAAATTCTCTGCTTGGATTTTGCCGTCGCGACAGAGGCGATAAAAATGATAGGCTCCGACCCAAAAACCCTGTTCACGTGCTTGTAGCCAATTGTCTTGAAATTTACGGTCTTTGAAATCGCCGCCTTCCGTGGCTTTAAGGTAGACAAATTGATACTTTTTCGGCGAAATTTTTGACCATTGAATCTCTTTTTGATGATGTGAGACATCAAAACCTTTGACTAGATATTCTTCTGCAGAAGCCGGTCGATGCGGCATAAATACCAAATAACTCAGTCCAGTCAGCGCAATTAAGCCTACACCTGCAAGAAGCGGGCGATATATGTGGCGTGAATTTTGAGGCTTACGGGCTTTGACTTTTTTAGGCATGAACATTCATCCGAGTATCCGTTTCATCATAGCAGAACTGTAATGTTTCGATGCAGATCGGCCATGACCTTTGCTTCACGCTTCATTTTTTATACCGCCCTATCTTTAGGAATTTTCCAAAAAATTGCGGCAGTAATCAGGTTAATACAACCGAGCAAAATCAGTGTGCTGTGAAAGGCAGTTTCTATCTGTGCAGCGCCATAATAGGCGGTAAAGACATTGACCAAGGTACCTGCCAAAGCCACACCGATACTCATCGATACCATCATAATCATCGACAAGAAACTGTTGCCGCTACTGGCATCTTGCTGCGGTAAGTCTTTTAAAGTCAGTGTGTTCATGGAAACAAATTGCAGTGAATTTAAAACGCCAAAAATAAAGAAGTGCAAGGCACGTAACCAAGTCGGTGTTTCTGCGGTGGATAAAGCAAAACTACAAATACAGGTGCCAACCAATAAGGTGTTGACCAACAAGACTTTACGATAGCCAAAGCGTTGAATGATGTGACGAATAATCGGTTTTGAGGCCAATGAGCCGAGTACGGTGGGAATCATCAACAAACCAGTAAGAAAGGGCTCAAAACCAAAGGCCACTTGCAGCATTAAGGGAATCAGGAAGGGCATGGCATTGCCACCGAGCCGCGCAAAGAAATTACCGACGATGCCGATGGCATAGATTCGATTTTTGAACAGCTGACTGCGAAACAGCGCATGTGCATGGGTATGTGCATGAAAGGCATAAATTAAACAAGCAGCCATACCCGCACCAATCAGCATGAGGCTCCACCATAAGGGCAGGTGCGGACTGGCAAAATTTTCAATCCCTAAAGATAAACCGACCATCGCCACAACCAATAAAATAAAACCCATAAAGTCAAAGCGCCGTACCGTTGGCTCTGTGACATTTGGCATGGCTTTAAAGGTAATCAGTCCGCCTAAAAGTCCCATGGGAATATTAATCAAAAAAATCCAATGCCAAGTGGTGAATTCAACCATCCAGCCACCAAGTGTTGGACCAATGAGAGGACCCATTAATCCTGCAAGGCTCATTAAGCTCATGGCCGATAAAAATTGTGCGCGTGGAATGACTTTCAGCATGGCGAGACGCCCCACAGGTAACAGCAATGCTCCGCCAATGCCTTGAATGACTCGATAGACCAACAGTTCATTGAGGCTATTGGCCATTCCGCAGCCCAGAGAGGCCAAGGTAAAAATAATAATGGCACTAAAATAGATATTTCGCACACCAAAGCGATCGGCCAGCCAACCACTTAAAGGAATACACGCTGCAACGGACAAGACATAGGCCACCACCACACTGTGCATTTGCAGCGGGTCTTCGCCCAAGCTGTGCGCCATGGCAGGAATGGCTGTGTTGACAATGGTGGTGTCCAGCCCTTGCATAAAAAAGCCGATCGAGACCAACAGCACTAACAGTCTGAATTCGGGTTGTAAGGCCTGATGCGTTGGCGTGTTATTCATAATGGATAAAGCGAAGATTTTTAAACAGTTTAAAGGAATCTCTGAAATAGGGTGTAGTAAAAGCTTTGCTGCCTAATATTCACCAAAGACCTCGCCTGATTGGTAATCGTCAATGATGTAGCTGCAATAACGGTGGTTTATCTGCTTAAATTAAAATAAACCAAGACTAAGATATTTGTTTTATTTGAGGTTTTTATTTTAGGGGCTGAAATTTGCTGTACTAAATTGTATCAATGCTAGAGAAGCTGTCATAATGCGGCCGAGCTCTTCAGTTGCTGGAGGGCTTTTTTATTATGGCAAAGGTGTTTGTTTTCATGACAATCGAAATTTTGATGGTCATAGGCTTCTGTCTCGCGGCCTATTCAATTGTCGGTAATGATGTGCCGCAAACTTTGGGTACCTTTATTTCGTCGAATGCGCACCGTCCATGGTGGGTGTTGTGGATTTATGTCAGCAGTATTTTGGCAGCCGTACTGGTGTATGGTTGGTATGCCTCAGGTGTGGGTGATGCATCCTATGGGCGATTGGAAACGATCCCATTCCCGAAAGAAGGGATGACGTGGCTGTATATTGTACCGCCCATTTTACTGATTCTGTTGACCCGATATGGAATCCCAGTCAGTACCACATTCTTGGTGCTGACGATTTTTTCGCCAAGCAGTTTAAGCTCGATGCTAACCAAATCGATGATGGGTTATGCCGTCGCCTTTGTTGTGGCGATTATTGTGTATCGCTTTGTCATCAAAGGTATTTCGGCTTACTTCAGTAAAACACGTGATACCACCCCATCAAATGTTTGGGTCGGATTACAGTGGGTTTCCACCGCCTTCTTATGGAGTCAGTGGTTAATTCAGGACTTGGCCAACATCTTTGTTTATGTTCCTCGCCAAGTACCTTTTGAATTTCTGATTTTTGCCATTATGGTTTTTGTCGTGTTACTTGGGGTTATTCTCTATCAACGCGGTGGGGCAATTCAGGGCATTATCGATACCAAAACCGGCGTCGCGGATATTCGTTCAGCCACCATTATCGACTTTATATATGCCTTGATTTTATTGGTATTCAAAGAGTGGAGTAATATTCCAATGAGTACCACATGGGTATTCTTGGGGCTATTGGCCGGACGTGAATTTGCAATGTCAATGCATTTACGTGAGGTAAATAAATACCGGACTTCACGTAATGTCAGTAAAGATGCGATGAAGTTAATGTTGGGTCTATTGATGAGTATTTTCTTGGCGACGACATTGCCATGGTTCTATCGTATGGTCTCTGGGACTTAATTTATACTTGAATGTGCAAATAAAAAACGGGGAAATTACCCCGTTTTTTTATGTTGAATTGCTGCAAAATGTGGGCTTAAACCACAAAACGTTTTGGCCCATCCAAATTTTTCAAAGCGCTAAAAATCTGTTGCGATGAGTTACATACAATTAATTTTGCACGGTGCTGTGGCGGGAGGAAACCTTCAATCACTGCATGATCCAGTTGAGCGATCAAGGCGTCATAGAAGCCATTGACGTTATACAGCATCATCGGTTTTTGGTGCTGATTGAGCTGGCCCCATGTGGCAATTTCTAAAATCTCTTCAAAGGTTCCTAAGCCACCCGGCAGGGCAATAAAGGCACTGGCACGTTTTGCCATCAAGGCTTTACGTTCATGCATGCTACGAACCACATGCAGTTCGGTCAAATGGTTATGTGCAATTTCGTAGTCCAACATGAATTCTGGAATTACACCGACAGTTTCACCGCCATGTTGGATCACGGTATCTGCGACTTGTCCCATGAGGCCAATACTGGCACCACCGTAAACCAAACCGAGTCCTTGTTCGGCGATACCTTGTGCCAAAGCGATGGCTTTTTCTTTATAAATCGGGTTATTGCCCGAGCGGGAGCCGCAATAGAGCGCGATTAAAGCTTGAGTGGTGAGGGGTGCGGGATTGGTTAATTGTTCTGACATATTTAATCCACTATTCATTCAGTTTTATTTTACCTTAGCATGTTATTTTTGTTGGCTCTACATTGGCATGAAAATATGACCGTTTTATGTCGTGCATCAGCCATCGTATGTGACCGGTGGAATTGTACTTTGGTAAAAAAAGATGAATTTTTAGCTTAACTTGCTATACTAAAAACCTCTTTTTATACGCAAAGAACCGACATGGGCAGTGGTTGTTGTCGCTCCGCACACATATATCGATTAGAAATAACGCCATCAAAAGCGTTTCAGCATTTTCAATTTACTTCGTCTTTGGCACGAAATTATCCTAGCGCACTAGACATTCAGGAGAGACAGCAATGATCTTTGAATGGATGTCTGACCCTTCTGCATGGGTCGGTTTACTGACGCTGGTGATTCTCGAAATTGTTCTGGGGATCGATAACCTCGTATTTATTGCCATTCTGGCGGAAAAATTACCACCAGAAAAACGTAATGCTGCACGTATCGTCGGTTTAATGCTCGCACTGTGTATGCGGTTGGTACTGCTGGCCTCGATCGCGTGGGTAGTGACCCTTACCAATCCATTATTCCATATCTTTGACCATGCCTTCTCTGGACGCGATTTAATTTTGCTGTTTGGTGGGGTGTTCTTGCTGTTTAAAGGTACGATGGAATTACGTGAACGTCTAGAAAACAAACCGATGCTAAAGGAAGAAAATCCTGTGCATGCGACTTTCTGGATGGTGATCGTACAAATCGTAGTATTGGATGCCGTATTCTCCCTCGATAGCGTGATTACCGCGGTCGGGATGGTGAAAGAATTGTCTGTGATGATGGTGGCCGTGATTATTGCGGTCGGCATTATGCTTTGGGCATCGAAACCATTAATGAATTTCGTTAACCGTCATCCGACCGTAGTGATTTTATGTCTCTGCTTCTTGATGATGATCGGTTTCTCATTACTGGTGGAAGGCTTTGGTTTCCATATTCCAAAAGGCTATTTATATGCAGCCATTGGTTTCTCGGTACTGATCGAATTCCTGAACCAGACTATGCGTCACAATCAGGAAAAAATGGTTACTACTACCGATTTACGTTACCGTACAGCATCAGCCGTAATGCGTATGCTCGGTGGGAAAAATGTTGCGGATAATCCAAATGAAAATGAAGATGTTCTTGCAACACGTGCCTTTGCCGATGAAGTCTTTGATGAAGACAATGGGGTTTACCACAGCGTCATGGTACAAGGGGTGTTGGGACTGTCTGAACGTCCAGTGAAGTCGGTAATGACCCCACGTCCAGAACTGGAATGGATTGATTTGGATGAAGCACCTGAAGCAATTCGCGCGCAATTACTCAGTACCACGCATTCACGTTTAATCGTGGCACATGGTGAACTCGACAATATTGCCGGCGCCGTGCTAACGCATAAAGTCATGAATGACTATATCGAAACTGGCGTTTTGAATTTTGAAAAACACTTACGCGAACCGGTGGTGGTACATGAAAATGCCCAAGTCTTGATGGTGATGGAACAATTGCGTCAAGCACCGCTACAAATGGCACTTGTGCTGAACGAATATGGTTCAATTGAAGGGATTGCAACACCAATTGATGTGCTTGAAGCCATTGCGGGTGAATTCCCTGATGAAGATGAACCAGAAACTGCAGCAGAAAGTTTAGATGATGGTTCCTTGTTGCTCGACGGTTCGACCGATATTCGTCATGTATCGTTATTACTTGGTCGTGATCTGGTCGATGAATCCGAACAGTATTCAACTTTATCCGGTTATATCCTGTTCCATTTAGGGCGTTTACCAGCCAATGGTGAAAAACTGAATGCAGATCAGCATATCTTTGAAGTGGTGACGATGGATGGGCACAAAATTGAAAAAGTGCATATCATTCCGATGCCTCGCAAAGATTAAATGATTTTAGATCGACTCTGCGCATCAACTGAAGATCCGTTAAAATAGCCCGCATTGTCGGGCTATTTTTTATCACTTGGAGCGTAAAACCTCGTGGTTCAGCACGAGGATATAAGCGACTGGCGTAAGCCATACGACATG
>NZ_JBLZXR010000138.1:0-23384 GCF_050285345.1 Acinetobacter sp. | reverse complement strand
ATAGAGGATTGGTGTAATGGTAGCATGACGGTCTCCAAAACCGTTCGTCAAGGTTCGAGTCCTTGATCCTCTGCCAAGTTTTAAAAGAAAGTCTGACTTAGTCAGCAACCCTGTTGGGGACGTGGCGAAATTGGTAGACGCACTGGATTTAGGTTCCAGCGCCGCGAGGTGTGAGAGTTCGAGTCTCTCCGTCCCCACCATTGAATTTATTAAGTGGTAACAACAGTTTTAAAACTTAAGATGAAAAGTCTGACTTAGGTCAGCAGCCCAAGTTGGGGACGTGGCGAAATTGGTAGACGCACTGGATTTAGGTTCCAGCGCCGCGAGGTGTGAGAGTTCGAGTCTCTCCGTCCCCACCATTAGATTAGGCAAGGTATTTACCTTGCTTTTTTATTGCCTAAAATAAATTAGATAAAATGAATCAAAAATAAAAAAAGCCCGACAAAGCAGGCTTTCAAAAATATGTGAATAGAGCGGAGTTAAGCTATTTATTATAATTGTTTGAGCAGCATTTGACTCGTTGTATTTAAACCGACGATTAGGCTTTTAAATGATCCTCAAACTCTTCACCCAATTGCATGGCCAAAGCATTTCCTGAAAGATCGACAGTTACAAGACCATATTCTTTCTTAAAACTAAACGTAAAACCACGGTTATCCGCTAGAGTACGAACGGAATAGCCTAATTTTTCTAACCAGAGACGAAAGGCAACTAAATTTTTTGCTTTAACCACTTTTTTCACGAGCGAACTCCTTATCAACCATTAAGATATTAAATAGGGGTGTTAAAATATTTTTTAAAGGGTAAAAAACTAACTTTTAAATAAAATATGAAATTTTGATGAATAAATAAACAGATAGTCGAGGTGTAAATCGACTAATTACAGATAAGTCTATGTTTTATAAGAATCTATACTTAGTGTAAGCAAATATGAATATTTTGATCAAATTTCACTCATAATGAAGTATTCAGTAAGTTCATGAAGTTGAGCGAAAATAATCAGTATTTTGGGTGATTAATATTTCAATGGATAATTTTTAATTGACTAAAATAAATCGCTTTAAAATCGGGTTGGTTTTTAGATGAAAAGTGAACTAAAAGTCACTTTGTAAAATTAATGTGAGATATTAAATATATTTAAAAATTAAATACTTAAATTGTCATATAACTTAAATTTTACGGATTATACTGCCTTGTTTTTTATTTTAATCACATACGAATGTTTAATAATTTTGTTTTAAAATATTTTGGGGTTTTACTTTTTTCTTACTGTTGTACAGCTACATTTGCAGCGACGATGCAAAAAGACTCATTAAATGAATTGATTGAGCAATTCACCTCTCCACAAACTTCTGATGTAAATATAGGAATAAATAGGGCGATGGTGGGGCGCGCAAGTTGGCATATTCAGTGTGAATTTCAGGCGCAAGACAAGACCAAAGTCTGTTTTATGCAAAAACATCATATTACGGTGATGCGTTTAAATGATGATTACAGTATTAATATTGGTTCTAATCATTTAAAAAACTCAATTTCTTCACTTCGAGTCGATCAAAATAATGTGGTGCAAGCACGTGAAGGGCTGTATCGCGATGCGGGAAGTATCATTGAACAGTTTAGAACTGGCTCTGTAGTCAAAACACGATTTCAATCAGACATAAATCATGCTACACAGTATCATGAACAGTCTTTGCTTGGTTTTGCCGATGCCTTTGAAGATATGCAAGTTCAGTATCAAAGTTTGAATGATTCCACAATTCAATATGCGGCATTTTAAAAGTGTGGTTTTTCTCTAAGCTGAGTAGATTTAAATATAAATCATTAATTTTGAACTGGGCTAGAATGAGGGATTAATACCCAAGAATGAATGGATGATATGCAGACCATTGAGCAATATGTGAAAGTGCAAATTGAACTCATGCAGCAGCAAGGAAAAATACCTGTAGCGGTGATGTTAGGGCATGAAGATTGGTTGGTCTTTGCTGAGCAATCACAAGTGGTTTACACGCCATTCGGAAGCGCAAGACGATATCAACCTGCTTTAGGTGGGCTTTTGCTGGTGAGGATTGATGAAATGCAGGCGGTGAGGGTGGTGACTCAAACTGAACTTGATGCATTTGTAGCAACTCATCAAATTTTATAATTCTTTTGCATTTTGCATTTTGCATTTTGCATTTTGCATTTTAGTGAGATCATTACGTAAATGATTTACGCAATGATCTGTTGGAACACATTAAAAATTATCCTTCAACTCACGTAGGCGTTGAAATTCCTCTACGCTTTCAGCACGTAGAAACGGATTGGTTTCAAGTTCGAGTGCAATCGTAGTGGGAAGGGTGCATTGACCAAGCATACGTAGTGATTCAACTTCATCAAAACGTTGCTGAATTGCAAGATTGTCTGGTTCGACATGGCGAGCGAATTGTGCATTTGAAAGGGTATATTCATGCGTACAATACACTTTGGTGTCAGCAGGAAAGGCTGCAATACGCGAGAGTGAATTGTACATTTGCTGAAATGTACCTTCAAATACACGACCACACCCCATGGCAAAAAGCACATCACCACAAAACAGCGTTTTTATTTCATCAATGAAATAGATGAGATGACCAAGGGTATGCCCAGCGGTTTCGGTCACCTCAACATCTAAGCCGTGAAATTCAAAATGACTGTCATTGTCGAGCGGGTAGTTCACCCATGGAATACGGCTTAATTCATTGCGCGGACCATAAACTGGAATATTACGTGATTGAATCAGTTCAGGGACGCCACCGACATGATCTTTATGCCAATGGGTCAGCCAAATTTGCGCAAGCTTTAAACCATGCTCTTGGCAATAAGCTTCAACCAAACCTGCTTCGGTGGGATCGATGGCCACGACATCATGGCTGGCGGTATGTTCCAGCAGCCAGATGTAATTTTGCAGGTTATTTTTAACATCCAATGTGTGTATTTTAAACGTCATATCCATTCATTCTGAGTTTAAAGATTAAGTCTAAGTTAGCATGAAATCAGCCCATACGGGTGAGTGAAAATTTACCCAATTGAACTGATTTCGCTGTGATGGTTAAAATAAATATCAATGTCTTAAAAATGTCTAAAAGATAGGCATTAAATTTAAGTTAGTCAGTCAGGTCTGCAATAGAGACGGCATTTCCGATGGTATAAAAATGCCCACCAGCAATGTGATGTAGGCTTTTCCATTCGTCTGCAACATCTTGATAGAACCAATGTCCATCACGAAAAACACGTTCATCGGCATAGGCAGCAATCACTTCACCGATAAATAAGTCATGTGTTTGTTGATTATGCGGTTCTGGAATTAATTTGCAGAGTATCCATGCTGAACAGCCATCAACTACAGGTATATCGGAAAGATTAAACTTAAATAGTTCTACACCACATTGGCGTAGCTTTTCAGGTGCATCACGTTGGCTGATCATGCCGAGCGCATAGACCATTTTCAGTTGTTTGAGTGTTGGGACTTGTAGTGCAAAAAGGCCTGAATTTTCAATAATTTCACGAGTTTTGGTGGTCTTATCTAACACCACCGTCACTTTGGCTGGAGTGAGCTCTAAGGCACAGGCCCATGCTGCTGTCATTACACCTGTGGAATGTGCATCCTGAGCAGATACTAAAACTGTTGGGCCATGGTTGAGTAGGCGGTAAGATTTGTCGAGAGGAACGGGGCGAATATGGGTTTTCAAAATATTTCCCTTATAAAGTCATCAAAAAAAGATGAATGATGTAAAGATATATGGCATAGCATATAACGCTAAAAATGATTTCCAAAGCCTTTAATTTAAATGACAAATTTAGGAGTTACCAAAATGAAGATGTATCAGGTTGATGCTTTTACCCAAGTATTATTTAAAGGTAATCCGGCGGCAGTTCTCGTAGTGGATGAATGGTTGGATGAAAACCTGATGCAAAACATCGCGTTGGAAAATAATTTGTCCGAAACGGCATTTGTGAAAAAAATCGATGAAGCGAATTATGAAATACGCTGGTTTACTCCAACTACCGAAGTTGATTTTTGCGGACATGCAACTTTAGCCAGTAGTTTTGTCTTATTCGAGTTTTATACCCAAGAAAAATTGATTCAATTTCATGTCAAAAATCTAGGAATTTTTACTGTACAGCAAGCTGAGGATGGAAAAATTTTAATGAATTTTCCAGTGCGTAAGGCAGAGCTGGTGACTGAATATCCTGAAGAGTTAACTCAAGCACTGACGCAACCTTTTAAAAATGTCTATTTGAATGCTCAAGCCTATATTGTGGAATATGAAACCGCACAGCAGGTTTTGGAGGAGCAGCCAAATTTTGCAATCTTGAAGCACCTTGGAAAAATACGTACGGCGATTACAGCACCGGGGAGTATGATCGATGTCGCGATTACTGCTCAGGGGGCTCAATATGATTGTATTTCCCGTTATTTTGCACCGGGCAGTGGTATTGATGAAGATCCAGTCACTGGCTCAATTCATACTGGTATCGTGCCCATTTGGGCGGAAAAATTAAATAAGTCAGAAATCTTAGCTTATCAAGCATCAGCACGCGGCGGTGAGTTACATTGCTTGATGCAAGAAAATAATCGCATTCAGATTTCAGGCTATGCTTGCTTGTACATGCAGGCTGAAATTTATCTTTAATTCAAACTCACAAATAACATGCTGTTGAAAAAAGCAGCATGTTTTTAATAAAAAGTAACTATCAATCAATAACGTGTACGCATAGAATCAAGGACGATAATCATCGAAGTTCAGAAAATTTTCGATGCAATAAATATAGGATAACTGAATTACATGCGTATTAGACAACTCACGCTTTCACTGTTTTTTGTAGGTTTAAGTACTTCTCTTTTTGCACAACCCATTTTGGTTAAAACTGAGCAAGCCATTGAAGAATATAAATTAGATAACGGCTTTCGCGTGATTTTGGCGCAAAATAATAAAGAAAGTAAAGTATTTATGAATACGGTGTATTTTACCGGTTCGTTGAATGATCCTGAAGGTAAGGGTGGTTTAGCGCATTTATTAGAACATTTGGCATTTAAAGGCACAGAAAATATTAAAGGTGATGAATTTCAGCGTCGTTTAGACCAGTTCACACTGATGACCAATGCCAGTACCGATTATTATTCGACCAAATATACCAATGTGATTCGTCCTGAGCAGTCTGCCATTGATCAAGTGTTGCATCTTGAAGCAGAGCGTATGGATAAGTTGGTGCTCCAAGAAAAATTTGTACCAACAGAAATTGATATTGTGAAACGTGAGCGTGAAATCCGTTTAGATCAACCATTTTCTGTTTTGATTGATCAAGTTTGGAAGGCTGCTTATGGCAATCAGCATTTAGGCCGCTTGCCGATTGGCGATTTAAAAGAGCTTCAGTCCATTAATATGAAGGAGCTCAATCAGTTTTACCGCACTTGGTACGCACCCAATAATGCGGTGATGGTGATTTCGGGTAAATTTGATAAAGCCGCAGTTTTAAAACAAATTGACAGTCAATTCAGTCCTCTTGTATCACGACAAATTCCAGCACAGCCTCAAGTACCACAATTGGATTCTTCAAAAATTAAACAACGTGAATTTACTGTGCATAAAGGCAGTGATTTGGCTAAGTTTAATATTTACTTAAATGGTGCAAATGAAGCGATCAAACCGGCTTTGGCGGTGTCGCCGACTTTATACACCTTACAGCCGAGTGGCCATTTGTATCAAAGTATCGTGGAAACCGGCACAGCAACCGCGGTGCAAGCATCGACATGGTTAGATAAAGATTTTAATTTGGTCTTTATGGGCGCAATTTATGGGCCTGGTCAGGACGCCAAAAAAGTGTTTGAAAGCTTGAATCAAGGGGTAGAGCAATCGAAACATTTTGATGAGATTGAGTTGAACCGTGTAAAAAGTTTGACACGAAACATGGCAGATAATATTAAAAATAATGCCGCTGCTTTGGGTGGTCGTTTAAGTGATTATACCGTGGCTTATAATGGAGATTGGACGCAGTATTTTCATGATTTAGATAAAATACAGAAAATGAATGTTGCTGATTTAAATAAGGTGTATAAAGAGTTCTTTACGCCTGAGCATCGGGTGGTGGGTAATATTCTGCCAACGCCAGAAGACCAAAAGAAAGCTCAGCAACAAGCGGAAGCCAAGAAACCGACTGCAACTTTAGCGCAGCAAACTCCTGAAGAAGAGCCGTTAAAAGATGCCAGTGTGTATCGTGCCGAAGTAAAACAATATGTTGGTGAATCAAAACAATATCTGAATCAAAAAGAAAAGTTGATTCAACGTGGAAAATTTAAAAATGGCATTCAATATGCACTTTTCCCAACACAAACGCGTGATGATAAAACCTATGCCACCATTGCGCTTGATTTTGGTACTGCAGAAAGCTTAATGAATAAAGGTGAGCTGCTAGACTTAACGGCTTACTTAATGTTCCGCGCTTCAAAAGATCAAAGTTTGCAGCAAATCGCAGATAAAATTATTGATGTTGGTGGTGGTGCAAGCGTGAGTGCCAATGGCAATGGTTTGACCATTAATATTGTGGCACGTAAGGAAAAATTTGCTGAATTTTTGAAATACGTGATTGACGTGGTGAAAGCACCTGCATTTGAACAGTCACAATTTGATCTGATTAAATCACAAAGTTTGTCGAGCTTGGACCGTCCTTATACTGAGCCAGATACGGTTTCAGCGCTGACTTTGTCGCGTTTGGTTGAAATCTATCAACCGGGTGATCTTCGGTATCATTTTGAACCCGAACTGACTAAACAGCAATTAAATGCAGCAACGCGTGATCAAGTGCAGCAGTTGTATCAGAAATTCTTTAAAACCCAACATGCGCAAATTGCGGTGACCGGTGATTTTGATGCAAAACAAATCCAAAAATTGCTGAAAAATGAATTTTCGGATTGGAAAACCCAAGAACCATATCAACGCCTAGATTCACAATTTACCTCATACCCTGCACAAAAAGTTCATGCTTTATCTGAGCAGCGTGAATTTGGTAATTATCAAGCGGTAATGACATTTCCTGTTGGGGTAGAACATGTCGATTCGCCTGCATTACAAGTATTCCGCCATATTTTAGGTGACTCTCAGTTGTCTTCTCGACTTGCACAAGAGTTGCGTGAAAAAAATGCGCTGGTGTATGGTTTTAGTGCCAATGTTGATTTTGATGAATGGGAAAATTCAGGCGTACTGAGTATTGGCGCGAATTATACTGCAGGGAAGTCGGCGCAAGTTTCTCAAGCCGTACATCAAGTTTTAGACAACTTATTGAAAAATGGTGTGACGGAACAAGAAGTTGAAGCTGCGAAAGCCAATATTTTGAAAAAACGTTTAACCGTTTTGGAAGATGATCGTTATATTCATAGTCTATTGATTCCACAACTGGAAAAAGGTCGTGATTTAAATTACCGTGAAAAACGTGATCAGAGCATTGCCACATTAACCAAAGCTGATATTGATGCAGTGATGCGAAAATACATCCAGTTAGATCATTTGGTTGAAGTCATGTCCGATCAATATGGGCAAGTACAGAAAGCAAGCTCGAAATCGTTGAAATAAAAACCGAGATAAAAAATCCTCCATAATTGGAGGATTTTTTATGATGCAGTTTTAAAAAAACTTAGAGTCGATAAAACTGACGTGCATTTTGCTGGAATACCAGTTGCAGTGCATTGGGATCATAACTAGCCACAGCATCTGAAAATGCATCAATAATATTGACCAGCGTGGTACTGACACTATCCATTGGAAAATTCGACCCAAACATCACGCGGTATTTGCCGAAGCATTGTAATGCATGAGTAATCAAGGGCTGAGAACAGTCAAATACTTCTTGTTTAGAAGCTAATTTTTTCTGTTTATGAAATTGATGTCCCAATACTGGCATAAATAAACCAGACATTTTGGTATAAACATTTGGGCAGCTGGCAAGTTCAGCAAGATCGTCTTGCCAGCGAAAGATGATGTTATCGCGAGAAGTTTGGGTTAAGCCTGTATGCGAACCCACTGCACCAAATGCGCCAACAGGTGTGCCAAAGTGGTCGAGTACGATAGACGTTTCAGGAAAGGCTCTAGCTAAAGCTGTGACATCACGTATTTGGTCTGAATAGACCCAAGCATCAAAACTCAAATTCATTTGCGCCAGTGCTTCAAAACCTTTCATGAATTTTTTGTTGGTATATAAATGCGGTTCATTGGCCCATGCATGAATTTTAGGATCTTCATGCACAGCAGCCATTCTACGAATACCACGAAAGTGAGGAGAGGCTTGTTTATGCAGTTTTAGAATTTTCTTAAAATTACTGTCGCATGGGTCAGCCGTGCCAACAATGCCACCCAGTTTTACCGTTTGTTCATTAAACGGCAGAGACTCAATAAATCGTGTTTCACCGACTACACCTTTACCTTTGTGGTCATGCCAGCTGGCTTCAATATGGACAATCTGTTCGACCGCATAATTACCTGCATCCTGTTTATAATTTTCGGGTAAATAGGGTGAAGTGACATGTGTCGTTAAACCAACGGTATCGAGCAACTCCTGTGGTTTAACCATGCGCAGGAGCTTATCGAGCAAATAGGGGTGCTTGCCGAGAAGTTTCACCGCGAGTGAAGCCGCATGCGGGGTATTGTATGGGTCCCATTGGTGGATGTGTGAATCGACGATGGCAAAATCGAATTTCTGCATGACTATCCTTGAACTATATCCATATGTTTATTAGGTGATTATTGTATTTGTTGAATAAAAGAGTCACCGCATTTCAATATTCGATGAAATACACACCGACTGTTATGACAGAAATATTAAATTAAAGAAAGGCTGAATAAAAGTTCCCCAAAAAAAAGCCCCGAAGGGCTTTAATTAATGCTTATGGTCGTGGTCATGCTTATTGGCATGAAACTCTTCGTTGTGACGGAAGCGCAAGTAATTTTCGAACTGTTCACAGTATTCATCATAATTATCTTCAAGCATCATTTGGAATTGCTGAAGAATATAAGACATCACTTGGTCTTTAGCTTCACGCATTTCATTGCCGTCTTTGAAACCGTTGGCTGCAACCCAGGTGTTGAAGCGAGCAGTACCAAACAACATTGCAGCACTCACTTGACCGCGCATTTCCGCAGGTTTAACCGCTGAGCCTTTTTCGACACGACAAAATTCATTGGCTTGTTTAATAAATTCATCAGCACGTTCAAAGAAAGCAGCATTTAACGCTTCTTCTTCGGTTACATCAGTAGCTTCAATCTTTTGAACCATGAATCAGTCCTAACATAAAAAATCTAATTCCGTATTATAGGCAAAGCCTTGCAGAAACTAAACCTTTGACTTAATCTAAAAATAGCCTAAGCATAAATTTGGAACAGTCCATGCAAGATGCAATTGCGGTACAAAGTTTAAAAAGTGATATTGCGCTACTCAGGCAAAATATTTGGCCTCCTGCGAATTTGGCCAATGTGGAAGGGTTACCGATTTATTACGGCACAAAATCCGAAGTGGCTGACTATTATGCGCAGTGGACAGGACTCATTGAGCGCGCGCAAGACTTGTTTCAGCCTTTTATGGAAGATGAAGTGCTGGATGTGGTGCATTTGCCAAGTCATCTGAATCTGCCGCTGTTTTATTTTCATGTAGATCGTATTCGTATCAATAAAACTCGTGCTAAAGAATCTAAGACTTTTCGTGGGATTGCCAGTCTGGTTGAAAAGTGCGGTCAATTTGAACCTGAACAAATTCAAGCGATGCGACACTGGTTGGATAGTGATGATACGGCTGCTTTGGTGGCTCACCGTGAATTTATTGATTTAAGAACCTATGTTTTTCAACATGGTGAAAGTGATTATACGCGCACGCGGTTTTATGTTAATGGCATTGTACTGAGCGTGGAAAATGATTTTCAATTGGTTGATGCACGCGATAAACCAAGAAAGGCACGTAGCGATAGTTATAGTGATCCACTGGGTGATAACGATACTTGGAAAATTTTCGGAAAATATCGTTAAGGCCTGAATGAAATGGTTTGAACAAGACTGACTTGCATTCAGTGAAATAAAACGATAAAGGCTAAAGTTGCAGGAAAACCTTCCAATTTAGCCTTCGAACATTCCATGAATGATGTAGAACTCTGAATTATTTACAGGGGTGAATTTTAATTTCACCGAGTTCCATCACGCTGATATAATCCTCAATAGGGATAAAATTATCACTTTGACTGTATAGGGTTAGACATTCACCTGCCTTCACGCTCGCAAGTTGTTTCCCTTGTTGCGCATTCAGGTTCAAGCTATAAATACTTAAATTACCTTCAGTAGTTTTGATCTGATATGACTCTTCACCATAATCATCGGGGTTATTTTTTAATACTTTAAAGGTGTGTTGAGTAATCTCTGAGTTTTGCATCGTTTTGTAGGTTGGAGGATTTTCAATCTGGCTAGAAGTAGTTCGTCTTAATTCTGTGCTTTGCACAGGTTTGTGCTGCTCACTACAGGCTGTCAACAGTAGTGCAGATATACAGGCAAATACTGACAGAAAATATCGCAGTGAAAGAAAAGCAGGTATGTGATTATTCATCATAAAATCATCCTGAATTATATTTTTCCGATACCATATTTTAAAAGTTTTTAGGTATAAAACAAAAAAATAGCTTCTCAAAATATTTCAAAGTTTAGGGTTTATATGAACTTGGCTTGAGTAATGTGGATATTATTTTTTAAGGCTTAAAAATAGAAGGGTGTATTTGTTATTGAGCTCAAAGGGGATAACGATTATCCCCCTGAAAAAATTGAATGTTTTATTTAATCAGTTTACGACTGACCAAGAATTGTTCAGTGGCTTCTAACAGTCTTTCTGCATAAACCTCTTGTTTTGCCGTGAGCCAGCCGAGCACAAACCAGTCACTAGCTTCAAGCTCAGTTTGTTGAATATATTGTGCGGAGGATGAGAGCACTTGGTATTCCTGTGCAGCTAGTTGTGCATCATTCAAGGCTTTGCTGTACTTCTGTAAGTTTTTAACATCATAGATCGAAGTCAAAATAGGGAAGCTAAATTTCAGTTCTTGAATACGAGTTGACAACGTATCTAAGCTTTCAAAATTACGAATATCGGCGTCATTTAATGCTTCTTGCAAAGCTTTATATTGGTTTTGCAAGGTGGTTTGTGCATACCATTTAAAGTCGTGTTGCTGCGGTGCATCTTCAGGATTGAGGCTGAACATCAGCAATTCTAAATAATGATGCACGTTCTGCGTCGATTTCACCAAGTTGCCGAGTTTTTCTTTGGCATACAAAATATCTTTGGTTAAATTTTCAGAGGTGGTGGGGTTTTGTAGGAAAGCACCTAAAGTATTTTGCATGTGTTCAAAGTGATGCAATTGTTCAAATTGCTGTTTAAATGCACCCAATTGCATGGCCCATTTTTCCACAATATCGCTATTCCAATCTTTAAATAAGGAAATCGATAATTGCAGATGATGCAATGCTTTTTGTGCTTCGACAATATGTTCAGCTTCGGCAACGCCCGCAGAAATTACAGCAATATTCGGCAAAAGATGCTGCATGTGTTGAGCAATCAGTATACGTAGATTTTTGTTTGCAGGATCTTTTTTACTGAGCTGAAATTCTTTGGCTTCCGTTGCAGGACTTACTGCCTGTCCTAAAGCCAATAAATTGCCGATTTCGGCCTTACTCCGGACATCTAGCCATAAATGGTATTTTTTCACCCACTCAAAACTAAAAGCCAGTAAGGATTGGATTGAACCACTTTTCAGTTCAAATTCAACTTCATGTACTTCACATTGTGAGTTTTCGGTACGTATGTGGCCTACATCAAGACTAACTTCAATCTCAGCATCTTCAAATTGAATAACACGGTAAGTGCGCAAAATATCAGTTTCAAATAGCAGTTTAAGTTGATCTTGCTGATCACCTAAGGTACTGGTGAGTATTACCTGTGCTTCAGGAAATGTGGTGTAAACTGCTAAATCGAGCGGAGGTGCTTGTTCTGATTCACCCAAATCAATATTGTGTTCAAAACGTTCAATATGACTTTTTCCTGCGGCTTTCAGTGTTTGAATCCAACGCGTACCTTCAAGGCGTTGACGCAGGGCAGCGCGCTTTTCGGCCATCTGTCGGTCTGGTGTATCAAAGTATTTAGCCTTGAGTTGAATTTGTTCCGATTTTTTAGGGTCGATTGCTTTGAGTAAAGCAGTACGACGTGCTTCTGGAATCTGAAATTTTAATTCAACTTCAACCATGATTTATTGTCCTGATGTCACAATTTCATGCAAAGGCATGAAGGGATAGAGCTTCAATTTTTATGAAAGAAAGGGTAAATCTAAAACTGGCGCAAAATATTGTTCAATTTATGGAGTGACGATTGTAACTAAAAAGCCCGAAGATGTAAGACTTGACGAAACAAGAAATTGAAATTTAATAAATGTATTTTGGCCTAAAAGTTTGTTATTTCATCCAAAAATAGAATGAGAAATTGAGGATTAAAAAGTTGAGTACTCAATGTGAGGAAAAGGGACTTTAAAATGTCGAATATTTAAGCTATGTTGATAAAAAATAGTTCAGGATGAACCGAATGAATGCACAAATACAACCAAAATTTGAACACGAGCAGCAACCCGAATTTCAACTTCCGATTCATGATTATCCGACTTTTTATCGATTTTATTTAACTGAACACCGAAATATTATGAGCCGTCGTTTGCATGCAACGGGCAGTAGCATTGGTTTGTATTTTTTTGCTAAAGCCATTTTTAAAAGAAAACCACGTTATTTTGCGTATGGTTTAGTGTCGGGTTATGCTTGTGCGTGGGTGGGGCATTTTATGTTCGAAAAAAATAAACCGGCCAGTTTTAAACAACCACTTTATAGCTTTATTTCAGATTGGTGTATGTTGGCAGATATTGTGAAGGGTAACTTAAGCTTAACAGATCGTGGTTTAGATAAAATTGATAGTTAACTAATTATTAATCAAACGGTTAAATTAACCAAACTTTTATATTTTATTTTTTAGTAAAAACCTTGCAAATTTAGAGTTATTAGTCTAATAATTAACTTAATGTTTAATGCAGACGAAGTTGACGGACGGTGTTGCAATTAAACCTCCAGTTTTCCGAGCCTAGAGTGACCTTCTCTAGGCTTTTTTTATACAAAATAAAAACTCTCTCATTGATAAAAATTAAGTAGACTTTTTGATGCTCTGAACGTTCCCCAAACGTTTCTTACCGAGCACCAAAAAGTCTAATCAGATCACCTCTGATTAAGGTTTTATGGCGTTTTATTATTATGTAGTTGTTATATGCTGCGTTTTTGTTGTTCTTATATGGTCATATTAAATAATTTGTATAGTTTTCGTGATATACCCAAAACTAGGTATTTTTCCTCTATTTTTCAAATATTTTATACGTGTCGTGGTTTTTAACCGCGTTTAAAAATAGTTTATAAAATTTATAAGCAGTTCATGTGTTTATCGTAGGTAGAACTCAACAATTTATAAGCCTAAACGTTATAATCATTCAAAGTTTTTAAGACGTGACTGAATTATGCGTGGTTTATACCTCATTACCAATGATGATTCATTGGAACTCCTATTGGCAAAGTTAGAAGGTGCGATGGCGAATGGCGGTATTGCTGTATTGCAATATCGACGTAAAAAAGTTGCTAAAGAAGATCAAATTTACGAAGTGGAATATATGAAAGATATGTGTACTGCATATCGTGTGCCGTTTGTGATAAATGATGATCTTGAAATGGCAGTAAAATATGGCGTTGGTGTGCATCTCGGGCAAGATGATGGCTCGATTGTAGATGCTGTTGCACGCCTACCTAAAAATGTACTGATTGGCCGGAGTTGTAATAATTCCTTAGAACTTGCTGAACGAGCGATTGCAGATGGCGCAAATTATGTTGCATTCGGTGCGATCTACGCGACAGACACCAAACCCGAAGCAGGCAACATTGGTTTGGAAACGTTAAAACTGGCAAAACAAAAGTTAAATGTGCCTATTTGTGCGATTGGTGGGTTAACTGTTGAAAATTCAAAAATTGTGATTGAGTCCGGCGCCGATTATTGTGCGGTGATAAGTGATATATTAGGACGTCCCATGCATACCATTCCTGAACGTTTAGATGAATGGTCCGCACTTTTTAATGAAGTTGCATAAATATTTAAATTTGAATTATTTTTTAAGTTGAGAGCATTCATGAGCTTATCTCCAAAGCAAGAACAACTGTTTAAACAAGCCAGTAAGCATATTCCTGGTGGTGTGAACTCACCTGTACGTGCGTTCAACGGTGTCGGTGGTACACCTGTTTTTATTGAAAAAGCTCAAGGTGCTTATTTATATGACGTAGACGGTAAGCGCTATGTTGACTATGTGGGTTCATGGGGCCCAATGATTTTAGGCCATGCACAGCCTGATATTATTAAAGCCGTGCAAGAAGCTGCCGTTGATGGTTTAAGTTTTGGTGCGCCCACTGTGCATGAAACCACGTTGGCGGACATTATTTGTGAAATCATGCCGTCGATTGAATTGGTACGTATGACCAACTCAGGTACTGAAGCTACGATGACGGCGATTCGTCTTGCACGTGGTTATACTGGTCGTGACAAAATCGTAAAATTTGAAGGCTGTTACCATGGTCATTCAGATTCACTTTTAGTTAAAGCTGGTTCAGGTTTGTTAACCAGCGGAGAAGGTGAGGCAACTTCAGCGGGTGTACCGGCAGATTTTGCTAAACATACTTTAACGCTACCGTATAACGATATTGCGATGCTAAAAGAATGCTTTGCGAAATTCGGTTCTGAAATTGCAGGGGTTATTGTTGAGCCTGTAGCAGGTAACATGAACTTGGTAAAACCAATGAATGGTTTTCTTCAAGCTATTCGTGATGTCTGTGATGAACACGGTTCTGTCTTTATTATTGATGAAGTAATGACTGGTTTCCGCGTTGATCTTGGTGGCGCGCAGGCACACTATGATGTTAAACCTGATTTAACGACACTGGGTAAAATTATCGGTGCAGGCTTACCTGTGGGTGCATTTGGTGGTAAACGTGAAATCATGGAATGCATCGCACCTTTAGGTAAAGTGTATCAAGCAGGGACATTGTCGGGTAATCCACTGGCAATGCGTGCGGGTATTGAGATGTTTAAACATCTACGTCAACCAGGTTTCTATGAGGCTTTAACCACTAAACTTGAAACTTTACTGACAGGATTGCAAGCTGCTGCGGATGAAGTAGGGATTCCTTTCCGTACTCAACAAGTCGGTGGCATGTTTGGTCTATATTTTACAGATCAAACTGAAATTACGGGTTTTGATTCAATTTTGAAATGTGATGTAGATGCTTTCCGTACATTCTTCCATGGCATGCTGCAACGTGGCGTAAACCTTGCACCATCAGCATTTGAAGCTGGTTTCTTTTCAAGCGCACATAGCGATGAAGATATTGCCTTTACCATTGAAATGGCGAAAGAAACTTTTGCAGAAATGAAAGCCTAATTTGTAAAATTTACATTAGACTAAGCCCGAATACGTTCGGGCTTTTTTTGTGGAAAGGAATAATATGAAAATCAAGCATTATTTAACTTTGGCTGATGCAGAATTTCTTTTAGAGCAAGCTTATCAATATGCCTTAAGTCAGCAGTTTAATGTCAGTATTGCTGTGGTGGATGAGTCTGGAGGTTTACTTGCCATGAAGCGTATGGATGGAGCATCGCCAATGACAGCAAACCTATGTTTAGAAAAAGCCAAATGTTCTGCGGTGAGCCGTCGTCCCTCTAAATTATTTGAAGATATAGCTGATTACTTAACTCTTCAGTACACCAAAGACCTTAAAGAATGGAATTTTACAGCTATTTTTACGTGCTGATATTTTTAGAATTTAGCTATATTATTAAAGGCGGTCAAATGGGTTTCCTCAGCATGCAGACTTTTTCAGGCATGCTTGAAGGTGTGAACCAATTATGTACCAAGGACAGTTAGTCGGTGCGATGGGGGTGTCCGGTGTGAAGTCTTTTCAGGATGCTGAAATTGCTCAGATCGCAATTGAAAAGTTTTTGGCGCAATTTGGTTAATTTTACCATTTGCTTTTTTGTATTTTTTTAAAGCTTCACGTTATAAAATTTTAGAATGTCTGGCTCCAAAAGTTTGTATAACGTGTATCTTCTTAATTTTAGGTTTTTTAAAATTTAATCTTTAGAATTAGAGTTAACTTAAATGCGACCAATTTTCAGAAAAAATAATAAAGAGAACTATTTACCCGTATTCCGTTATTTATTGGGAGTGTGTTCAATTTTTTTATGTATCTTTGGTCTTCCTTTCATTATTTTCATGCCTCCCTTATGGTTTGTTCTTCCATTATTTATCTATCTTATTTTTCTTAATTTTAAGCAGTCGAAACGTGTATTAGATCAATTTGATCTCATACAAATGAGTGTTTGGCTGATTGTATTTTTACCGCATGAGTGTTTTATTGCGATTACTATTTTATTCGGTCTCTTTGTTTCCTATAAAATTTATAAAAAACAGTTAATTAAATGCAGTCTGATGATAGGGTTTTGCATCGTGTTTTTGATTACGAGAGATGTCTTTTCAATCGTTATACTAATAGCACTATGCCTTTTTTCGATACTTCATGATATTCGATTTAATCAGAAAATTTCATCTACATTGCCGTTTAAATAAAACTCGGCCATATATGGTATAGCCATCATTTAATCAATACTCCACCATTAATCATCTGCTGTATTACACAAATGATGCACTAAAATATTCACATCAATTTGTATCTGTTGCTGAATTTAAAAGAGTCTCCCATGTTTTATCCCATGCCTAAAAAAATCCAATTTGCTCTATCTCAAGCTAAATGGCAGCTGTCCTCAACCCAGTCGGTATTGGTGCTGGTTGGCTTGCAAAATTTACGTATACAAGACGGTATACAAGACACGGCTTTAATGGAACATTTGATTCAGCTCACCAATAAAGCCAAAGCCTTGGAAATTCCAATTGTCGATTTATATGGAGATGATTTACTGCAAGGGATGCAACAACTTGGAGAATATGCAACGGCTCATCCACAATTAATTTTTGCCGGACAAATCACGCCGATGCTGAAACAAATATTACCCCATCTGCACAGCGTGACTGAACAAATTTGTGTGGTGGATGATGCAATTATGTTGAACAGCCAAGAGCAACATATTCAATGGGTTGATAGCATCACTACTCAAGGCCTTCATCACATGAACAGTTATAGTATGCTACGCTTATGGAGTTTGAGTGCGCCAAAAGAATTGATCATCTCGGCCAAAGGCATTCTACTTGCCATTGCTGAGCAGTTAAATATGGACGCTTTGGAAATTGACCCATTACAAGATTTGCGTAGCTATGGATTGGATTCTGTGGCGATGGTGAGCTTGATTGGATTATGGCGTGCCAATGGTGCAAATATTCGTTATGAAGACTTTTTAGCAGATGCAAGTTTAAAAGCGTTGTTGGAAAAATTGCTCAGTTCTTGATAAAGACAGAGAATTGGGAAAATTTTTGTCTTAAATCGGAAAATACCTTGGGAAAAGGGGTTTTGTGCATTGTAATTGTTGGCTAAGCTTTTTATCATTGCCGCCTTGTTTTTCGAGATCAGACTGGATTGAACTTTGAGTAATTTTCTAACCGAACACCTGATACATCGTGGCACCGACTTTATGGTGATTCATAAACCAGCAGGTTTACTCACAGTTCCGGGAAAAACAGCAGATTTACAAGATTGTGTTATCAATCGTTTATTGGAAATTGAACCTAAAACGTTATTGATTCATCGTCTAGATCGAGATACTTCGGGGATTTTGGTTTTTGCACTCTCCCGTCAAGGGCAAAACCGTATTTCACGACAGTTCCAAGAACGTCAAACCTCGAAAACTTATCAAGCTTTGGTTGCAGGAACACTCGAAGGTGAAGGTACAGTCGACGTGCCTGTGGTGTATGATCCAGCACACCCACCGTTACATATTGCAGATCCTGCACATAACAAACCCGCGCTGACACATTGGAAAGCCACTGAACATTTTGAAATTCAGGGTAATCCAGTCACGCGTGTCGCTTTAACCCCCATTACTGGACGTTCACATCAACTTCGTGTTCATATGCAATATTTAGGTCATCCGATTGTGGGTGATACTTTGTATGCAACGCCAGAGCAACAACAGCTGATGCCACGATTATGTTTACATGCGGAACGTTTGAGTTTTCTTCATCCTGAAACAGAACAAATGGTCGAGTTCTATTGTCCTGTTCCGTTTTAGGGAAATCATTTAAATCACAAAGATTTTTGCTCACTTTTTAGTGGGCTTTATGTCAAAATATATTGCTTAAAGGTATGGATTTTTGCTCAAATAACAGTCAGAGTTTGAGCTTAATATTTTCAAACCTAACTTGAGAAAAAAGGTGGAAAAATTGCAGCAGTTTGCTATTGGTCAACGTTGGTTATCAGATACAGAAACGGAACTGGGTTTAGGTGTTCTTATTGATGTTGATGAACGATCAGTCAGCATATTATTCCCTAAAAGTGATGAAACACGCGTATATGCTCGTCATAATGCACCTTTATCTCGCATCATTTTCAATGTAAATGATGAAGTTCAAGATCAAGAAGGTCAGATCTGGATCGTTGAATCGCTTGAAGACCGCGGCGGCGTAGTGCGTTATAATGCGGTGCGCAAACTTGCCGATGGTACAGAAGAACATAAATCGCTAAATGAAACCCGTATTGGTGCGAGCATTCAGTTAGCGAAACCATTAGACCGTTTACTTGCTAGCCAAGTGGACTATAAAGAATGGTATGACCTGCGTATTGAAGCGCTTTTGCTACAAGCCAATATGAAATCGAGCCCATTACGTGGCTTGGTTGGTTCGCGTGTGGGGCTGATTCCGCATCAACTTTATATTGCCCATGAAGTTGGTAAGCGTTTTGCACCACGTGTTTTACTTGCCGATGAAGTGGGCCTGGGTAAAACCATTGAAGCAGGCTTGATTATTCATCAACAGCTAAAAACTGGTCGTGCAGAACGTATTTTAATTCTTGTCCCAGATTCGTTGCAGTATCAGTGGATGATTGAAATGCGCCGTCGTTTCAATCTGCAATTCTCATTGTTTGATTTAACCCGTACTGCATCGATTAAAGAACACGATCCTGATTTAAATCCATTCCTGACTGAGCAATGCATTATTGCCAGTGTCGACTTGATGATTGACCATGACGACTTGCGTGAACAAGCGCTTGAAGCCGGTTTTGATCTCCTTGTGGTCGATGAAGCACATCATTTAATGTGGTCTGAAGAAGAAGGCGGTAACGACCGCTATGACCTCGTTGAAGAGCTGGCAGAAAAAACACCGGGTGTATTATTACTCACTGCAACCCCTGAACAATTGGGTGTAGAAAGTCATTTTGCACGCCTACGTTTGCTTGATCCACAACGTTTCAGCTCACTTGATCGTTTCTTGGATGAAGAAGAACAGTATCATCAAACGGCTAAAATTGCTGAAGTGCTAATGTCGGATATGCCACTTGAAGAAGGGCATTTAGTCGCACTTGAAGGTTTATTAGGACATCGTATCAGTGATGATCCAGAACAACGGTTCCGTGCGATTCATGAATTGTTAGACCGTCATGGTACAGGTCGTATTTTATTCCGTAATACGCGTGAAGCCATTCAAGGCTTCCCAGGTCGTGACTGCCAGCCAGCACCACTTCCAGCACCAGAAAACTGGTCTAAGGATGGCAAGCTACGTGAACAAATGTGGCCTGAAGAAGCTCAACTTGATGGCGCATGGATGGAAAGCGACCCACGTGTGATGTGGTTAATGGAGCGTCTACGTACAGATTTAAAACACAAAAAAGTGTTACTGATTGCACGTAGTGGTCCAGTGGTTGAATCACTGGAAAATGTACTTCGTTTACATGCCGGTATTCGTACTGCGATGTTCCATGAAGGGATGAGCTTACTTGAGCGTGACCAAGCGGCGGCATATTTCGCAGAAGAGTCGTATGGTGCACAAATCTTGTTATGTTCAGAAATTGGTTCTGAAGGTCGTAACTTCCAGTTTGCCTCTGACTTAGTCTTATTTGATTTACCAGCAAACCCAGACGTTCTTGAACAGCGTATTGGTCGTCTAGATCGTATTGGTCAAGAAAATCGTATTCAAATTCATGTGCCATACCTGATTGGGACTGCACAAGAGCGTATGTTCCGTTGGTATAACGAAGCCTTAAATATTTTCAGTAATATTTCTCCGACAGCGCAAACGTTGCAGGAAAACTTTATTGTTGATTTAAAAGATTGCTTGCTTGCAGACAAAGGTCAAGTGTTTGAAGATTTGCTTGAAGCAGTAAGTGTTCAACGTGAAGCTTTAGAAGCTGAACTTCAAGAGGGTCGTGACCGTTTGCTTGAGTACAACTCATGTCGTCCTGTTGTGGCACAAGAAATTGTGACTGCGCTTGAAGACTATGATGACAACACGACATTGCCAATATTTATGAAGCGCTTTATGGCGTCAACTAACATTGATTTTGATGAGCAAAGCAATGGTACAGTGATCATCAAGCCAACAGATCAAATGCAAGTTCAAGGCTTGACGCTTGATGAAGAAGGCATGACCGCAACTTTCTATCGCGATCAGGCTCAGATTCGTGAAGATGCACAGTATTTAACACTAGAACATCCATTCACGGAAAGTGTGATGGAAATGATCAATACACAAAGCTTTGGTAGTACCAACGTTGCAGTGTTGAAATCTGCTGCATTACCACAAGGTTCTGTGTTGATGGAAGTGTGGTTTAAGGTCGATGTGGTTGCACCAAAAGCCTTGAACTTGCCTGCAAGTTTGCCGCAACAGTTGGTTCGTGTCTTACTGAGCGAAAAAGGTCAGGATTTATCGCAAAAAATTGCACCTGAAATTTTACGTCCGTATTTACATCATTTGGATGGCAATAGCTGCCGCCAAGTGGTCAAAGCACGTCGTGATGTGATTGAGCAACGTTATGCACAAGCACTTGAAATTGCACGTGGTGCATTGCCACAATTTAAGCAACAAGCTAAAGAAATATATGGCAGCAAATGGCAATACGAAATTGATCGTTTAACTTACCTTAAACAATTCAACCCAAGTATTCGTGAAGATGAAATTTTACGTTTACAGAAATTCCAGCAAGAGGGCTTAAATCTTCTTGATGGTCTGGCGGTTACACCTGAAGCGATTCAAATTATGGTGGTAGTTAAACCTTAATCATTTGATTTAAATCGCAAATAAAAAAGCACCTTCATTCAGGTGCTTTTTTATTGGATGGAAAATAATTCTTGCTGATGAATCAGTTGAATCTGTATTGCCCAAAAGAAGTTGCGATTCTTTAATTCTTGGATGGCTTTATCAAAATTTACTTTTGCATTCGGTATATATTGGCTTGAGTGTATAAGCATGAAAAGGTTAATAAATTAAAAGAAATTATTAGATGGATAAAACCTCCATCAAGTGTATTTTTGAACCAATACATAAATTCTTTCGGCTGCTTGAGTACAGTTCGCTATATCACCATCAAAGCACATGAAGTCACGTTCAATCAATAATAACGCATCACGATAATCTTCAATTTGAGACGTTTCCAGTTCAGCTAAACTCAATAAATCATATAAATAACTGTCATATTCATCTGCCATGCTTTCGACTTGGCCAATTCCAATAGGATCCCAATCATGGAGTAGAATTTTACGGATTTCACTGACCATAGGGTGTTCTTCAAAAACTTCAGATTTTTCTAACTGCATTATCGATCCTTTAATCAATAATCATAAAAAGTTGAGTCATTTTTTTTCACTATAAATAATGATCTAATTAAATTATTTATATTTTAAGCTGTTAAATCATCGATGTAGCGACCTAAGATGTCGTTTTTAATCAAAAATTTGAATAATATTGTTTTGCTGGAGTGAGACTTCATCATGCGATAAAATGGCACCGAATTTTATCAGATCATCAGAAGAAAATAACAATGAAGTCTTTGATTACTTTAGGCAGTAAAACTTCTCATGGCGGCGTAGTGGCTGAATGTGAACCTTCATTTGTGATTAATGGAGTCGCTGTGCATTTAAATGGAATGAAGCATTTTTGTCCAAAGTGTAAAGCGACAGTTGCTGCCATTGCTGCTGACCAAAGTACCACGGTAATGGGGCGCGGAGTCGTCATTGCTGGTGATAAGACCACTTGTGGTGCAACATTTCTGCCCAATCAAAATATGGTGGGTTCGCAAAAATAATCAAGAGTTTGACTTTTGGGTCATGGCGTTTTTCTTTTTTGGCTAGGGAAATATGCAAAATTACACTAAGCTAAAGTTCATAAATTTCTAATTTGACCGAAAGTGATGAAAACGCCCATACATTTCACGCATGCCAATGGTATACCCGCAGCAAGTTACCAAAAGTTCCTATCGGGTTTCTCTGCTGAGTTTGATGTAAAAGCGATCCCATTGATTGGTATGGATACACGTTATCCAATTACCAACGATTGGCGATATTTGGTTGATCAAGTCATTGATGACATTGAACAGCAATTTGGGCAGCAAAAAGTGGTGGGCTTAGGACATTCTTTTGGTTCGTTACTTACTTTAATGGCAGCCTATAAACGTCCAGACTTGTTTTCACAATTAATTATTATGGACCCGCCATTTGTGATTGGTCGGCGTGCCGCTATGTTTGAATTGGTGCAAAAATTAAATCTCAAAGCCATTCATAAATTTACCCCTTCGGGTTTAACACTCAAACGCAAAGATCATTGGTTGAGCGTAGAGCAGGCGTTTGATGCATTGCGGAATAATTGGCTATTTAAAGATTTTGATGATCAGTGTTTCCAAGATTTTTTTGATTCGGGTATACAGGCTGATCCTGTTCGTGGTGGTGTGACGCTTCGGATTCCAAAATTAATTGAAGCGGAAATTTTTAAAACTGTACCAGCATGGTGGTGGCGGACGCCACGTAAAGCACCAAAACTACCGATTCATTTAATGACGGCAGATCATAGCCCATTTTATAAACAGGGTTTTCCTCAAGCCATGCAAAAGATTTATAAAATTGATCATTCAGTTATGCAAGGTGGGCATATGTTCCCATTGGAGCAGCCTGAAAAGACCGCTCAACAGGTAATGCGGCATCTGACACAGCAGGATCGTCAGATAAAATGTGCTTAATCATCTCTTAGATCTATAGACATAAAAAAAGAGACTTCAAGTGCACTGCTGTCCCATAGTTTAATTTAAATAAAAAAACCTGAGCCCAAATCGTTAAAATATAAGTGCTAACCAACACTT
>NZ_JBLZXR010000137.1:0-4585 GCF_050285345.1 Acinetobacter sp. | reverse complement strand
GGTAGTTTTTTTAGTCGAAATCTAAATTGTGTTATGTCCTTTTTATTTCAAGAGTTTAGAAAGTTGAGATTCGCGTATTCAACATAAAACTATACATATTTACCGCAAAAGTTACCTGATCGTTGTTGTTTTATTTTGTCTATTTTTTATCCTATTAATGATCCCATGAGAATCATAAGGACGATAAGTATGAATAAGAATATTTTACTCTCCACGGTTTTATGCGGTTTATGTTTGGCGCCACTGGCTGCATCAGCAAATGACAAGGTTGATAAAGTCTACGATGCTCAGCGCTATCAACAAGTGTGTAAAGGCAAGAGTCAAGGCGCTCAAGTTTCCTTTGCATACCGGGGTATTATCTGGAATGGTACATGTGAACCTCAGTTCTTTACCTCATCCAAAAATGTCAGCATTCATGGTGAAGAAACCGAACTATACACAACCTGTAGTGCAGACAGTCATGCAACAATGGCAACCATTAACGGTCAGGAAGTGAAAGGTAAATGTGCACTTGGTTTCACAGCACCTCGCCCTAAATAATCATCATTTCCATCAAAATATCGACCATTTAACACATCAATAATGAAGCGGGTAAATCATCAAAATTTTGCCCGCTTTATTTATTGCTTATTTGTAAAACTTGGCTACACTCAAAAAAGACTATAAAGATAAAAAATATCAGGAAATTCCATGGATTCGGGATTATTTGCATTTTTTCTGCCAATCGCTTTAGCCATTATGATGATGGGGTTAGGATTAGAACTCTCAGTCAAAGACTTTTTGCGTATTGGGCGCTATCCAAAAGCCATTTTTATTGCATTATTTACCCAGCTTATTCTCTTAACGGGTATTGCCTTTTTACTGTGCATCTTACTTGAATTACCGCCCTTGCTTGCTGTGGGACTCATGCTTTTAGCCGCCTCCCCAGGTGGGCCAACAGCCAATTTATTCAGTTATATTTATAAAGGTGACGTCGCCCTTAACATCACCTTAACCGCGATTAACTCGGTGATTTCTTGCTTTACCTTACCGTTTATCGTCAATCTTTCTATTCTGTACTTTTTAGGCGAAAACACAAAAATTGGTATGCCGATTGAAAAAATCACCCATGTTTTTTTGATTATTTTCATCCCAGTTTGCTTAGGTATGTTTGTTCGAAATTCACTTCCAACGTTGGCTCAACATGTCAATAAACCAATGCGCATCTTGTCTGTTTCTTTGTTAAGTCTGATCTTTTTAGTTGCAGTATTGCGTGAACAAAGCAATATCATTACCTATTTTGTCAGCGTCGGTATCGCCACTTGCCTATTTTGTTTTAGTGGATTGTTCTTAGGCTATCTGATGCCACACCTAGCACAAATTCCAGAAAAACAAGCCCGTGCCTGTACTTTTGAAATCGGCATTCACAATACTAGTATTGCTTTAACGATTGCATTGAGCGTACTTGAAAGCACCACCATTGCGATACCTGCAGCTGTCTATTCGATTTTTATGTATTTACTCGCAGGCTTGTTTGGTTTCATTTTAACCTACCGCGAGAGTCATCTTATTCAACAACAAAATACTGAAGCCACACATTAATTTTTATAAATAACTCACCACATGGATATTGGTGAGAATCCTTTTCAATATGCTCATGGAGAACATTCAATATGGATTCTGGAATTATTACGATACTTTTACCTTTGGCGCTTGCCTTTATTATGATTGGACTGGGGCTGGAACTCAGCCCAAAAGATTTTGCTCGTGTCAGTAAACATCCTAAAGCAGTTTTAATTGCGCTATTCTGCCAATTGGTTTTACTGGTTGGCATTGCTTTCATTTTATGTAAGGTTTTGGCTTTACCACCTTTATTAGCGGTCGGTCTTATGCTGCTCGCAGCATCACCTGGCGGTAGCACAGCCAATCTTTTTAGTTATCTCTTCAAAGGTGATTTGGCACTCAACATTACCTTAACTGCCATTAACTCTGTCATCGCAGCCATCACCCTGCCATTGATTGTGAATTTTTCAATTCAGCATTTCATGCAAGAAGGACAGCAAATCAGTTTGCAGTTCAGTAAAATTTTGCAAGTATTTGGTATTATCATTATCCCTGTTTGTATTGGCATGCTACTTCGTCATTACGCACCAAAGTTCACAGAAAAACTGCATAAGCCATTACGCATCTTTGCAGTGGTCTTTCTGATTTTAATTATTATTGGTGCTATTTATAGTGAACGAAACAATATTGCGACTTATTTAACTCAAGTTGGACTAGCAACTATATTGTTCTGTATTTTCAGTCTATGTATTGGATATTTTGTACCTAGACTTTTAGGCATTAATAGCGCACAAGCCCGTGCCTGTGCCTTTGAAATTGGCATCCACAACAGCACTCTTGCTATGACCATTGCGTTGACCGTGATGGCAAGCTCGGCAGTTGCAATGCCTGCAGCAGTATATTCCCTTTTCATGTATATATTCGCTGCAGTGTTTGGTTTCTTGATTACCCGTTTTGCTCCATTGCCTGCGCAATTAGCAGAAAAAGCATCATAAAAATGCACTTTGAGAGATAAAAGGATGCTATGAGCATCCTTTTATTTTAGGGAAAATGCATAATTTATCGCTGCAACTCACCCAGTTCCGTTACAATAGCCGTTTATAAAACAATTTTAGGTTATGTCCGTGAAGTGGTTACAAATTCATATTACTGTTGAGCAAGCTCAAGTTGATTACACAGAAACACTGCTCAGTTCTTTAGGCGCAGTGAGTGTAACGCTAGATGATGCAGAAAATCAGGATTTACTTGAACCACTTCCAGGCGAAACCCCTCTTTGGAATAAAGTCATCGTTACAGGTATCTATGCCCAAGAAGATGATGAAGAAATTGACGTTGCGGCTTTAGAAACCTTTATTAAAGCACAGCTTCCAGATGTTCCAATGCGTAGCGAATTTATTGAAGACCAAGAATGGGAACGCACTTGGATGGATGCTTATGAGCCTATTCAAATTGGTGAAAAGTACTGGATTGTTCCTGAATGGATGGAAGCACCAGAAGCAGATGCGGTAAATATCAAACTTGATCCAGGTCTGGCATTTGGAACAGGTAACCATGCATCTACATTCCTGTGCTTGCAATGGCTCGGCAAAGTCGATCTTAAAGATAAAGTCGTGATCGATTATGGTTGTGGCTCAGGTATTTTAGGTGTTGCAGCACTGCTTTTAGGCGCTAAAAAAGTCTATGCTACCGATATCGACCCACAAGCGGTATTAGCAACACAACAAAATGCTGAACTTAATGGCGTACTGGAAAACTTGTATGTAGGTCTCCCTGAAGAATTCAATAAAGAGCTTGCAGGTCAAAAAGCTGATGTGTTTGTAGCCAACATTCTTGCAGGCCCATTAATGGCATTGGCGGCGGAATTCTCAACTTTAATTAAATCTGAGGGCGAGTTCGCACTCGCAGGTGTAATTGAAGAGCAAGTTTCTGATGTTTCTCGTGTTTATTCTGAATTTTTTGATATATTAGACGTAGAAAAACGTGACGAAACCTGGTGCCGAATTTCCGGAAAACGCCAGAAGTATTAAAAATCTAAAATGTGTACTTATGAGCGACAAATTAACTAACTGCCCGACGTGTTCCACAACGTATAAAGTAACTGTTCCGCAACTTACTGTCGCTCAGGGTATGGTCTGCTGCCCGAAGTGCTCAACATCTTTTAATGCCTTGTCTCATTTGGTTGTAGAAAAAGCCCTGTCTTTTTCTACTCCACCTCCGCAATCTTCACCACAAAAGCAACCTGTGACCATTCATGTCAATGACTTTAATATTGAGCCAGTGATTTACAATGATGAGACTAAAACATCCACCCACCCACTATTAAGACTTTTTGATCAGAAAGTTGAACACTCTAATATCGATTTAAAAACCTATTTAAATAATCTGAACTATTTCAGCACTGAGCCAATTGGCAATTTACCCGCAGTAAATTGGGCCGAACAAACCGAAAAAGAAAAAAAACGTAGCACCCTAAATTACTTAATGTGGATTTCAGTTAACTGTATTTTATTTGGTGCCCTGATTTTCCAATTTTTCTGGTTTAACCCACAATATCTTAAAAGTAGCCCTGTTATGGGTGCAGCCTTTACCAAGGTTTGTAATGTATTTAATTGTTCTCGCCTTGAGGAACATTACAGCCTGATTAGCACCAAGAAAGTCAAAGTCCGTAGTACGGGAAATCAAGAAACTAAATTTAGTGGTGAAATGGTCAATTTTCATGACCGTAGTCTGGCGATGCCTATATTAAAAGTATCGTTAAAAGATAATGGCAGTGAAATTGCCAATTACCAATTACAACCTGAAGAATATTTAGCTAAAAATTTACACGGCATTCAACGAATTCCAAAAGGTAGTCCATTCAAATTTGAATTCATCCTGCCGATTGCACGCAAAAGCTTCGATAATTATTCAATCGAACTGATTCGCCCCTAATATTGGAAAAACCTATTAAAAAACGAAAAAAAACATAAAAAAAATGCAGTTTTCTTGCTCACTTTTGCTTAGACAATGGTATGATACGCGCCACGAAAGCTTTGTGCTGCAA
>NZ_JBLZXR010000136.1:0-19711 GCF_050285345.1 Acinetobacter sp. | reverse complement strand
AAGTGTTGGTTCGCACTTATATTTTAACGATTTGGGCTCAGGTTTTTTATTTAAATTAAACTATGGGACAGCAGTGGCCTCAAGGACTCCCTATAAACCAAGAAATACAGCGCTTGGTATTCATGAATATATACATTGCAACTTCATCATCTAACTTGTCGTGTACAAGTCTTTTGACGCTTTAATATAAGCATTTCAGCAACGAATTGATTGACAGTAGATCCACAATTTATTGACGAATTGCGACAGCATCATGAATAGCTTTTATCGATAGCATCAGCTCAGCCATTACACGGTTTCTGTTTCAACCTCAGGCTCAGCGATCAACTTCGCTCGCTCAGCAACCCATTTAGCAGGGAAAAATCGATTGACCACCTGCGACAATGATTTTGAAATAGGTGCAGGCAGTGCGATGCCTAATGGATTCTGTTCTTGTAAATCAGCCGAAGAAATCACCCGCGTCCCTAAAATATAGTCAAACCAAGGCTTGGTCACACACCAATTGGCATCTTGATTGGCATTCATATGATGGTCATAATGCCATGGAATTTTCTTCATTGCCCATTCTGGCTCAAGATGCGCTCGGCGATGGATATAATAGTAATTGCCCGCAGAATACAGTACTGACAGGCTCATGCCTTTTGAAATCGGGTAAAATAACGGTGCAAATACTCCTGCAACCACAGCCAAAGAGATGATTTCATTCTTGGTGCGCCAGTTTTTGATCCCTTCGACATAACCATGATCGTTAAAATCGGTTTTACGTACTTCACGATGATGTTCCCAATGGGACTTCATACTATCCGGTACAGGGCTATATCTTGGCTGACCCGGACGATGTGTCCCATGCAAAAGATATTTATGGGCGACCCATTCAAATGCATTGGCGACCACAAGGCCTGCGACAAAACCTTTCCACATAAGCGATATCTCCTTTTCTTACTTCAAACTATAAAGAACGAAAAAGTCTAGATATTGACCTTCTTTTTGCATATCATTGACAAAACACGACAAAACTTAAGAATTAAAACAAGATGCAACAGCTCAAGGACTACACCAGCTCAGTCTATGGCGGGCTCGGACATTTGCTCTATGCCTACCATCAAGCCCAAGGTTTAACCATATCGGATAAACTGCATAAAGTTCAAAACTTAGAACGTTTTGACTATGCAGTATGGCGTGATCTATTGATGGATCTAGACCAACGATTACAAAAGCCCGCACTCGGTTTAGAAATTGCGGAATATGTGCAGCCCAAACATATCGGGATTATTGCCTATATCGCCCTGTCGTGTGAAAACCTCGGTGAAGCCTTACTGCGCTATCATGATTTTCATCGCTTAATTTTTGATGGTAGCCCCTTGCTAATCGAAATGCAGGAGGATTTTTTTTCTATTGGCTGGCATGACTTGCCCATGAATATGGCCAATCAACTAACAGATGAAATTGCGATTGCCCTAATGCTGCAATTTTTAAAACTCTTTATGCGCTTTGAAGACATCCATTTACATGAGGTACATTTCAATCATCCTGCACCTAAAAATATTGCCCAATATGAGCACTATTTCCACTGTAAAGTCCGATTTTCACAAGCAAAATCCAAAGTGATTGTGCCTATTCAGGAGTTATCACGCCCCTTTTCTCAAGGTGATCAAACTTTACAAAAGTTATTGATGCAACAGGCGCAGTCATTTCTCGATAAACTACCCAATACCACACAAATAGACCAACGCTTACAACAGGCAATTTTGATGGGCTTACAAAAAAATCAATTTCAAATTGAACATATTGCGACCCAACTCAATTTTTCTATCCGCCAGTTACAACGCCATTTACAACAACAAGGCACGACCTATCAACAACGTATGCAAGAAGTACGCTGTATGATGGCAGAAGAGTTTTTAAGAGATCCACATTTAAGCCTACAAGAAATCGCGCTGTTACTGGGATATTCAGAACAAAGTGCGTTTCAACGTGCCTTTAAACAATGGCGCAACCTGACCCCACAACAATGGCGTCAGCTACAGCTCGAAACCATAAAATGAATGATTTTCAGATTACGGCTTTTGATTTGTCATCAAATCAGTTTAATCTATAGTCAATTTCATGAGATGAATCACCTATAAGATTCACCTGATTATTGAATACAACATGATTTAAATCATGCCATTAATACACAATAAAAAAACAACTGGAGTCAAACATGAATAAATATTTAGCAGAATTAATCGGTACGTTTTGGCTCGTTTTTGGTGGATGTGGTAGTGCGGTCTTTGCCGCTGCATTCCCTGAACTCGGTATTGGTTTTGCTGGTGTCGCCCTGGCTTTCGGTTTAACCGTACTGACAGGTGCTTATGCACTCGGTCATATCTCTGGAGGGCATTTTAACCCTGCGGTAAGCGTTGGTTTATGAGCGGGTGGCCGCTTTGAAGGCAAAGAACTAGCGCCCTACATTATTTCACAGCTTATCGGTGCGACCTTAGCCGCGTTCATTTTGTATATCATTATACAAGGTCAAGCTGGCTTTAGTGGTGTCGGTGGCTTTGCGACCAACGGTTATGGTGACTTGTCTCCGGGTAAATACTCGATGATCTCGGCATTGATCATCGAAGTAGTGCTGACAGCCATGTTCCTGATCGTGATTATGGGCGCGACAGATAAACGTGCACCTGCGGGCTTTGCGCCGATTGCAATTGGTTTATCACTCACCTTAATTCACTTGATCAGTATTCCAGTGACCAATACCTCGGTGAACCCTGCACGAAGTACAGGGGTGGCATTCTTTGCAGAAACTGCGGCTCTCTCTCAAGTTTGGTTGTTCTGGCTTGCTCCGATGATTGGTGCAGTAATTGGCGCGTTGATTTACCGAATTACGGCAAAAGAATCTTAAAGCCCTGCCCCGACCGATAAAACAGCTCACATCATGTGAGCTTTTTTATTCTTAGATTCTAAATAGAATATTTTTCAATTAATTTCGACCTGATTATAAAAAAGGATTTTCGACTTCATGATCATCATTGTCCTGACAAATCTGTACAGGTAAATCGACTTCCGCCTCTAAAGTTTGAACCACATCGTTTAAAAATGCCTGTAACGCTTTTGCGGCAGCCAATCCGGCTTGATCTTTGGTGATCTGTAGATTTCCATATAAATTGATGCGCTCTTCACCATTTTCCAAAGTCAAATCATGAATCGCATGTGATTCAGTGCCATTTTGATAGGGTTTAAACATCGATTTTTCCTTTCTTGTTATATCGTTTTGCGTCTATAGAAATACGTGAAAAAACATTATGCTGCAAGATATGCAGCGACGATCATCACGTATTTCGACCTAGATTGATCAACGCTATTATTTCAAAATTTGTAATAAATACTTCAAAATTTCTTCAATTAATTGCATCACAATCGTATCTTGCGTTGCACTATTTGTGCTTGATCCCGAGTTAGTATCACTTGCCGAGCTGCCGCCAGCGCTGGATTTAAACTGCTTTTGTAAGGCACTAATCTGCGCTTGCCCAACATCTGCCGCACATTGGCTTTCTGCATCCCAATGCAAATAGGCAATCTGCATATTTTGTTTTACTTCGGTTGCTTTTAAGGGCAAACGATAGGTATTGCGTTTTTGGTCTTCAGTGAGTTCTGGGAAAATATTAATGCCAGTTAATTCTTCTAAAGCACAAATGCTCATCACCTTCACGGTTGGTGCAGTATTACGTAAAGTATTATCGGCATAGTAAACGCCAGCGACACCTTTTTTAGGCAAATAAAGCGCTTTATAGGTTGCGGTTGGTACAATTACGCCATTGCCGATGGTTTTGAGTTTTTTAGCACTATACACCGGGCCTGTAACCACATAAACGTCTTGCTTCTGCTTGGTTACAAGTGCACGTGTCGCTTCCTCTAGTTCGCGCCAAACTTGTTGGTTATTTTTTGGAGCTTGCGGCACCATATTGGCTAAAGAGAAACTATCAAACTGTGCAGCTTTGTTCGGCATATCTGCGTTCGGTGCCATATGACCGCGGTCATAACCTGTTGATTTATAGTCTGAAAGCGATGCGCGATATTCAGCAGGAATTCGTGTTTCTTCATGAAAACTGTCTTCACGCGGAATTTTCTGGCTTAAACGTGCGGGTGTCAGTACCTCAGCCACCCAAAGTGGAGTTTTCGACACTCCTGAATACATCACATTAAAGCCATTAAAGCACAGTGGGAAACTATGTTTACTCAGGCTCTCACGAACTAAATACGGTGGCACTTCGCGGTAAAATTGGTCAAGGCAGCCACTGTTTGATTTACTCGACATCGACACCAGTTGCTGAATTTTCTCTTGCCCGAAAGCAATCGCAAAACTCCCTGTTGCCACCAAGCCCAGCAGCACTTTAATGCCGTTCTGACCCAATAACTGAGATAATAGATTTGACGAATTGCGTTTCTTTTTTGCCATGACTTACAACATTTATTTCTAAAAGGACGATTTTTCCGCAGCTTAACAAGGGCAGAGATTTTAGTACACTTTTCTTTTTAATTTTGCTTAACAAACACACATATATTGCCTAACAAAACAGCAGTTGTTGTAACAATATGTCGCAATTGTACCAACCTTTATCAGCAATCCTGAAACAATTTTGCAGCTTTGATTGAATTCAATAAAAGACTTATGACAAGGTAAAAATACGAAATTGGTGATCAAAATATATTGGAGTTGTTATGCATTCTAAAATTTTAGGATTAGGTTTGATTTCAGGATTGATGAGTGCAGCGGCATTCGCAGAGCCGTCCATTCAACCCGGAGACACGTTAGAAAGCCTGTCTAAAGTCAAAATTGTGACCACCGTCAATGGTCAGCCCGGCTCAATCCAAGATCTCGTTTCAAGCGGTCAGGTACAGTTGGTGGAAGAAGCTAATCCTGAAAATGCAGCATCTACTGAACAGCCCTTAAATCCAACTCAAGTTCAACCGGCACAGATTGACTCGAATGCACCTGCGATCGCACAACCTCAAGCAGAACAAGCCGTTGCTGAAGCTGAAAACGCCTTGCCAACAGAACAACAAAACTTAGCCGCTGCACCACAAGCAGTCGTTGAACCCATACAAGCAGCACCAGAAAATACAATCATGACGCAAGAACCAGACAGCAACTCAGCACCAGTGATTGCTTCTTCTGCTGAAACGCCAGTAAATGCCGATGAGCAAGCTGTGACAGCACTCCCTGAAAATGCACAGCCACAACAAGATGCATTTATGGCTACACCTGAAGCACCGAATGCGGCCATGACTGATGCACCGATGCAAGTAAATCCTGAAGCACCTGTAGCGGATGATGTGATTCAAGCAGCACCTGAGGCACCAGTAACAGATGATGCAATCCAAGCCGCGCCTGAAGCTCCTATAGAAAGCGATGTGACCATCAATTAATAATTCAGTTTCAGTATTGAATAGAGAAAATTTTCCTTACCTTCTTGCTCGCACGTTCCTGCCCAAAGTTATTAAATGAAGATCAATACTGAAAATTGAACCATAAAAAAGCCAGAATGAATCTGGCTTTTCTGTTTCAGTACACTGAATAATTTAAATTTCGATCTGACTACCCAGCTCAACCACACGGTTGGTTGGAATCTGATAGAAATCACTGACTGGACTGGTATTTCGCTGCAAGGAAATAAATAGTTTTTCACGCCATGGCGACATGCCCTCACCCAAGGTATGAATGATCCGATCCCGGGAAATAAAGAAGCTGATTTGCATCAAGTCAAATTCAAAGCCCAACTCACTGTAGGCCTGTGCTAAAGCGACAGGAATATTGGGTTGATCTTTAAATCCATAGAACATCGTGACACGATAGAAACGATCATCTAGTTTCTCTACTTCGACCCGCTCATTTGCCGGAACAAAAGGCACATCCCGTGTATTGACCGTCACCAGGATATTGCGTTCATGCAATACTTTATTGTGCTTAATATTATGCAACATGGCATGCGGTACAATATCAGGTGTCCCCGTAAGGAAAATCGCATCACCCGGAACAAACTTGGTATCTTCACCCATACTGATACTTTTGATAAACAGATCAAGCGGTAACGCATCTTTACTTAGTCGATTGATGACCAGTGCACGGCCATCTTTCCACGTCATTAAAATGGTGAATAGCACCGCACCAATCAAGATTGGCACCCAACCGCCGGCAACAATTTTTAAAGAGGTTGACGCCACAAAAATGAGGTCAATCAATAAAAATGGTATGGCAAACAGTGCAACTTTCCACACAGGCCAACGCCAGAAACCATAAGCCAATACAGAAATCAAAATGGTACCGCATAGCATGGTCATGGTCACGGCCACACCATAGGCACTCGCCAGATTTTCACTATTTTCAAATAATAAAATCAAAATCAGGACAGAAATAAATAACGCCCAGTTAATAAATGGCAAATAAATCTGACCACGTTCAACTTCCGAGGTATGTTTCACGGTTAATCTTGGCAAATAACGTAACTGAATGGCCTGATTCACCATCGAGAACACGCCGGTAATCACTGCTTGAGAAGCAATGACCGCCGCCGCTGTTGCAAGACCAATCATGGGATACAGCGCCCATTCTGGAATCAACATATAGAACGGGTTTGCTAAAGCTTCGGGGTTACGCAGCAGTAAAGCACCTTGCCCTGCATAATTGAGCAGTAAACACGGCATAACTACACCGAACCACGCTAGGCGAATCGGTAAACGTCCAAAATGCCCCATGTCTGCATATAAGGCTTCACCGCCTGTCATGGTCAGGATCACAGCACCCATGGTCAGAAAAGCCACATAAGGCTGATGCACTACAAAATTAAAGGCCCAGTGTGGACTAATCATGGTCAGGACAAATGGGGTTTGTGAAATACTCCACAAGCCAAAAGCCCCGATAGAAAGAAACCACGTGAGCGTTAATGGACCAAAGAATTTACCCATCGTCCCCGTACCATGGCGCTGTACCAGAAACAATCCAGCCAAGATACCAATCGACAACGGCATTAACCATTGGTTAAACACCGGGGTGGCAATACTTAAGCCTTCAATTGCAGAAAGGACCGAAATTGCCGGTGTGATGATACCGTCACCAAAAAATAATGAAGCTCCGATGAATCCCAGTGCAATCAGATAGATTTTCTTATTTTCAGCAATTCGCGTCGTTCGTAAATTTAAGGCCAAGAGCGACATAATACCGCCCTCACCATTGTTATCTGCGCGCATGATAATGGTGACGTATTTAAAACTGATCGTCAGCATAATGCACCAGAAAATCAGGGACAAAATGCCCAACACCGTAGCCTCAGTGATGGCCAAATGTGCCGTAAGGAAACACTGGCGCAGTGCATACAGTGGACTGGTCCCAATATCTCCGAATACTACGCCCAAAGCGGCCAATGTAATGGCGGGCAATGCGGCTTTTTGTGCAGTACTTTGCATATTATTGTCTTCAATTTAGACAGGATTTTGTCGAATCATAGCATCGGTCAAGAAGTTTTTCTCTAAATCAATTGTTTCACTTGGCAGAATAATTTTTTTTCGCTATCATCCAACGCGCAAAATGGTGAAGTGTCCGAGTGGCTGAAGGAGCACGCCTGGAAAGTGTGTATACGTTTATAGCGTATCGAGGGTTCGAATCCCTCTTTCACCGCCAAATTTAACTCTTATGAAGTCCCATAAGGTCTAAAAAAGCTTAAATCTAAAGGGTTTAAGCTTTTTTTACGTCTTATACAATCTACTTGATCTATTGCAAGCTTGATGCAATTGGGGGTATAACTAGGGGTATAATATTATACCCCTAGTTATACCCCCAATTCTGCGGAATTATTGCCATGCTTACAGATGCAAAAGTACGAAAGCTTAAACCCCTAGAAAAAAAAGCTCGTTATTCCGATGAGAAAGGTATGTACTTAGAAGTCACACCATCGGGCGGTATGTATTGGCGAATGAAGTTCCGCTTTAACGGTAAAGAAAATATTTTCAGCATCGGTACCTATCCTGAAACCTCACTGGCTCAAGCAAGAAGAATTCGAGACGAAGCTCGGTTAAAGTTAAAAGATGGGATTAATCCCAACGAAGCGAAGAAGCAAAAGAAACAACAAGCTGCTGAAAATACGCTTTTCAAAGCACTTGCTATGGAATGGATGGAAGACCGTAAAGCTGTTATTAAAGAAAATACCTATTTACGTGATTTATCCGTATTTGAAAAAGACCTTTTCCCAGATTTAGGCAATATGCCTATTGATCAAATCAAAGGTAAAGATGTGCTTGCCTGTGCCAAAAAAATCGAAGAACGTGGCGCACAGGAAATGGCTAAACGCTCCATACCTTTAGCAGGTCGTATTTTCCGTTTTGCGATTCGTAAGGGTCTCATCGAGAATGATCCGACACCTCATCTTCATGAGGCTTTAAAACCTCGTAAAGTGAAGCATATGGCACGTTTGGATATTTCTGAGTTCCCACCCTTCCTTGAGCGAATGGACCGCTATCATGGCAATCCAATGATTAAAACAGCCATTCAACTAATGACGCTAACTTTTGTACGCACAGCTGAACTCAGAATGATGGAGTGGAATGAGATTGATTTTGATAATCATTTATGGCGAATACCTGCTGAGAAAATGAAAATGGCTCAGCCTCACATTGTTCCATTATCCAAACAGGCAATTGAACTCATTGAAGGATTACGGCCTCTCACCGGCAATAAGCAGTACGTTTTCTATAACCATAGCACGGCAAAGCCCATGAGTAGCAATGCACTCCTCTGTGTGATCCGTACGATGGGCTACAACGGTAAAATGACTGGTCATGGATTCCGTGGACTTGCATCAACGACACTTCATGAGCAGGGCTATATGCATGATGCAATTGAAATTCAGTTAGCACATCGAGTCGGTAATGCCGTATCTCAAGCTTATAACCATGCTCAACACTTAGAATATCGAATCAAGATGATGCAAGAATGGTCTGATTTTATTGATAGTTTGAGAAATAAAATTGTGCCTTTTCCGAAGCAAAAGATAGGGTAAATAGTCTATGCAATAGGCTAAATTTTGGGCTATTTTGCAACGATGATATTTTTCTCTTCAAAACTTCTAAAAGTTTCTATGGTAGGCTTTTTATTCCAGTAGCCACCGAAGTGGCTACTGGAATAAAGTTAAATATCATTTTGATAAATAATTAAACAATATATTGAATATGTAGAATGATCTAAGATTACCTTGACTTACAGTTTCCTTATAATACAGCTGTAATAACTTGATCTATGTTTGTACGTTGCTCATTTTCATCAGCAAATTTATATTGGTCTATTCTTTGCCCATTAATTGTCCAAGCCAAAAGAGCTAAATTCAATAAAACTTGCTGACGCTGTAGAATCTGCTCCTTTTTCCATTCAGTAAAAGCATATTTATAATCATGGATAAATTGATTCGTTGAGGTATTTTTACCAATACTAAACTCATTATCTAGCATTTTACTTAGTACTAATGCTGAATTTTTATACTCAGATTGCTTTTGTTTAAACCAATCTGCACTTAGGTCATTAAAATTATTAACTGCCTGATTAATCTGACTTTCTAATAATGTCACATTACCTAACATATAAACTTGGCCACTATATTCTAAATAGTCAGCCCCATACTCTTCAGGAATTACATCAGCCTTAGGTGTCTGAGGTAAAATATGTTCAACTTGCAGACTTTGGATAAATCCATGATCCTTCAGTGGCATATTACAAAGCTCAGCCGCTTTATTTTCCAATGTACCTAGAATATAACGCAGACGATAAAGCGGATTAAAAGCATCATGACGTTTCGTTAAGAAGGTTTGTTTAAATTCTGCCGCCTTTTTAGTTATATATTTTGCAATAGTTTTTTCAACAGCAACTTTTACCTGTTCAATGGTTTTTAAGCCACGGAAATATTGCACCCATATACTAAAATTGTTCTCGTTATATTTTGCCTGTATACCTAATGTATTACTCACAAAAAACAAAGTTTCTAATTGTTTTGCAAGATAGTTGATCACTTCATCTTCACAATTAACATCTAAGGCCAATAACAGTAATAAGTGCTGTCTGGACATATATTTATTAATGTAGCCTATATTAACTACAGCAGGGTAAGCTTGATGATGATCAGCTAAACTTGTCGCATTAACTAATTTTGAATAGCGTTCTGAAGCACTCAATAATGCATTTACAAATTCGATTGGTTTATTTTTATAGTTAATTAATGGCTCACCCTCAGAAATGATCCATTTATAAATATCTTCCTCACGTAGAATTCCATTATTACAGTAACGTGCCATTAAGAAATATCGTAGGAAGCGTAATGGGTTCTCCCCTTCCTTACATGCATGAATATTTCCAACAACCATTTTCCATTTAGATTTGATATCAGGAAAATCTTTTTCATTAGCTTCACTAAAAATAAGATTTTTAACCAAATCCATAGCATCCAGGCTTGCCCCACGCTGATTACTGGTTTCAAATATTTTCAATGCGCCATGAAGGTCCGCAGAAACAATAAAAACCAGGACAATTTTATTAAAGAAGAAAGTAATAAAGTCAACCAGATGCTCTTGTCCTTCATTCTTCAAACTTGCAATATATTCATACATCGCATCATAGGCAGCCTGCATTTTTTGAATAGATGGCGTAACTTTACCTTTGTATTCTTTTTTATGAATAAGATAGCCTAAATAATTTTGGCTTTCTTCGTATTGCAACTCTACACGGTTTTGATGGGATGCCGTTTTCATATTGAAAGTCGACAACCATGATTTAATCGCGTTATAAAAGTTTTCAGCAGATTCAGTACGGGTAATACTTTCTAAAAAATCTTTTAATGCACAGAGAGTTAGTACAATTGTAGTAAGACGTTGCTGACCATCTATGACATCATAGTTATCCTGTTTTTTAACAATAATTACTGACCCTAGATAGTAGCTCGAATCATTATTTGAAGTTTCAAAAGCATTATCTATATCTGTGATGAATTGTTTTACTTGATCATTAGCTTTCCATACATATTCCCTTTGATAATCAGGAACAATAAAGAATTGATTAATATCTGAAATACTTTTTACTTGAGCATCAATTTGCATTTTATTTCCCCCTCTCCCTCTCTAAAATTATCGACTGCTCAACATATCAAAGATCACCCGTGCAAAGATGCTGGCCTTCGCCGGATCAGACAACAACTGCATCATCTGTTCCTGATGTGCCGCACTACTGCCAAGAATGGCATCATCCATCGCTTTCGGGAAATCACCCAGCATGGCCTGTTCACGGGTATTGTTGGCGATCTGCTTCATCACAATCTCATTTTCCGCCAGCTTGTCACGTACCGTATAGGCATAGTTCAGCATGTCTTTATCGGTTAGGTTATCAGTGATAAAGACATCATTCAGACGCTCAATGATCTGTGACAGGAACTCTTCTTTCTTATCGCGTGGCTTGGCCGCTCCTAGGTCATTGCCCGGTTCCAGCTTGAAATCTTCGGCGTCTTCTTTGAGCTTGATGTCCTGCTGACGAATCTTGGACAAGCGGTAATGGCTCATGCTGACATTACTTAAGTCCACCTCATCATCTTTCGTTGCGGTTTCACGCAGCAATGGACGCAGGTTACGCGCATACAGGCTGAGCTTTTCCAGTTCTTTGTCATCGTAGTCCACGATCTGTGACATAAACTCGTAGAAACGAGTAAAACTGCCCAAGTCCTTTTTAAAGATTTCCAGCTTGTCTTTTTCCAGCTTGGCCTCTTTAAAGGCATTGTCGGCATTAGCAATCAGCACCGCATCATTGGTTTTCTTGCAGCGTTCCAGCATATCTCGGGTGGTGTTATAGGCTTCGATGGCCTGACTATAACGTTTCTGCCAACGTTCAACCGCAGGCTTGCAAATGTTACTGATCGCGGCATTGGATTTGTTCTTGGTAAAGAACGCATCGACAAACTGTTCAACTTCCGTCCACAGAAAAATCTTGGTAGCTTTCAGCTTTTCAAACAGGTCAAAGATCTGATCCGGATTCGATACATCAGCCAGTTCTGCGGTTTGATAGTAAGGCTGGAAGGCCCCAAGAATGTCTTCAGGATCGTTAAAGAAGTCCAAGACAAAGGTGCCAGATTCCGCTTTGCCCGGATAGGTACGGTTCAAGCGTGACAGGGTTTGTACGCACTCAACACCACCCAGCTTTTTGTCTACGTACATGGCACACAGTTTCGGTTGGTCAAAGCCAGTCTGGAACTTGTTGGCTACCAGCATCACCTGATAATCATCACTGTCAAAGGCCTTGCGCATTTCCCGACCTTTTAGCCCCGGGTTCATGTTGCGTTCATTAAAGGTCTGCCCGACTAAACCACTGCTGTCGGTATCCTTGTCATTAAACTCAACCTCACCCGAGAATGCGACTATAGCCTGAATGGACTTATAGCCCTGATCCGTCACGTATTTATCAAAAGCGAGCTTGTAACGCACCGCTTCTTTACGTGAACTGGTCACCACCATGGCTTTAGCCTGCCCACCCAATAAGCCCATCACGTTATTTTTGAAATGCTCGACAATGACTTTCACTTTCTGGGAAATGTTGTGGTCATGCAGGCGTACCCATTGATTCAGCCTGATCTTGGCTTTTTTGGCATCGACCTGTTTGTCAGCTTGTTCAATTTTCTGTTTTAGCTTATACACCACTTTATAGTTGGTATAGTTTTTCAGCACATCCAGAATAAAGCCCTCTTCAATGGCTTGGCGCATGGAGTAAACATGGAAGGCTTCCGGCTTGTTTTGCTTGGATGGCGGTAGCTCAGGATTGGGTACACGGCCAAACAGTTGCAGGGTTTTGTCTTTCGGTGTCGCGGTAAAGGCATAGTAGCTGAGGTTATTACTGCCCTTACGTGCAGCCACCACCGCATCCAGAATATCTTCCGAAGACAGTTCAGCATCCTCTTCGCGCTCTTCCAGCATCAACACTTCTTTCAGTTGTCGTGCCGTAGAGCCGCTTTGTGAAGAATGCGCTTCATCGGCAATCACCGCATAACGTCGCTGTTTCAGATTGGTACTGTTTTCAATCGCACGCAGCACAAAGGGGAAAGTCTGAATGGTCACAATGATAATCGGCTGTGAGGTTTCCAGTGCTTTGGCCAGTTTTTCCGATTTGGAGCCATCGCCTTCTTTGTTATTGATGCGTCCGACCACGCCATCGGCATGTTCAAACTGGTAGATGGTGTCCTGTAGCTGGGCATCCAGAATGGTACGGTCAGTGACCACAATCACCGAATCAAACAGTTTCTGATTGTGTTGATCGTACAGGGTCGACAGCTGATGTGCTGTCCAGGCAATCGAGTTGGACTTACCTGAACCTGCACTGTGCTGAATCAGATATTTCTGTCCAGTGCCCTCCTCTAAGGCGGCATTGATCAGTTTGGTGACCACATTCCACTGGTGGTAACGCGGGAAGATCAGCAGTTCTTTTTTGTACTTGCGTCCTTCCCAGTCTTCTTTTTCTTCAATTTGCAGATGGACAAAACGCCCAATGATATTCAGCAAATTGTCCGGGGTGAGAACTTCATTCCACAGATAGGCGGTGGCGTACAGATTCTGGTCTTCTGGCACATCATTGCCTGCGCCACCGTCATGTGTGCCTTTATTGAATGGCAGGAAGAAAGTATCTTCTCCGGCCAGCTGGGTGGCCATATAGACTTCGTATTGACTCACGGCAAAGTGTACCAATGCGCCACGCTTAAACATCAGCAAGGGTTCAGGCTTGTTGGTTTCTGGATCTTTCGGCAAGCGGGTGCGTTTGTACTGCAACATGGCATTCTGCACCGCCTGCTTAAACTCGGACTTGAGTTCCAGTGTCGCCACCGGAAAGCCGTTGATAAACAGGACTAGATCAATACGCCATTTCTTGGCCTGTTTGCCCATGTTCTGTAACTCGGCAGCCGTGGCATACGGGCTATACACCAACTCCGGCACAATGCGGCAGATGTTCTTTTTGTAATTGGCTAGAGTATCGGGATTGAGCGCATGTTCCGGTTTAAACTGACAGAGGAAAAAGCGTGCGCTACGGGTTTTCACGCCATGACGCAGCACACCTAAAGTGCCATAGGTACGGGATTGTTCATCAGTGGCATTGATGTCGGCTTTCTTCAGCTGGGCAACCACAGCTTCTAGAAAATGCCGTTCGGTATCCTGCGGAAATATGCGCTGAAACTTCTGCCAGTCTTGTGCTTGGGTCTGTTGCACAAAATCCAGTACGTCCTGCTCATACAAGGCGGTTTCACGGTTGTAGCCTTGTGGCGTACCAAGTTGCCAGCCTTGAGCCAGCATCTGTTGAATAATATCGTTCTGGAAAATGCTTTCGCGGGTGGCATCCATGTTTATGATTCTCCATCGGCAAGCAAGCGTTGTTTAGCACGTTCCATAGCAAGTTGTAAGCGTTGTTCCAGGATTTCTTTGGGTGGCAAAACCGTCATGTATTCAGCCACATGAATATCCGAGCTTTCCAAGTCCAGCAATTCAATTTGCTCATGTTTTTTAGAAGTACAGAAAATAATGCCCAGCGGTGGGTTTTCACCTTCTTCCTGTTCGTATTTAGCCAGCCAGCGTAAATACAGTTCCATCTGGCTTTTATGCGAATGCCGGAATTTTTCAGTTTTCAGGTCAATCGCGACCAGTCGTTTGAGTTTGCGGTTATAAAACAACAGGTCAATGTAGAAATCATCTTCATCAATCTGAATACGCTTCTGGCGGGCAATAAAGGTAAAGCCTGAACCAAGCTCTAAAAGAAACTGCTCAATATCGCGCAAAATGGCATCTTCTAAATCCTTTTCCAGATAGCGGTCATTCAGATCGAGAAAGTCCAGAATATAAGGATCTTTGAGCAAGAGCTGCTGATGTACAACCCCTTGTTCCTTGAGCTGTTGCAATTCATGCAGAATGGTTTCGTCCGGTTTTTTGGAAATGGCGGAACGTTCAAACAGCATTGAACCGATGCGTTCATCCAGCGTTCGTGTAGACCAGCGTTCCTGCACGGCCATGCTGAGATAAAACTCTCGTTTGATGTGGTCATCTATATACATCAGGGTTTTAAGATGCGTCCAGCTTAATTGTCCACGCACTGCATGGACAATGTTGATATCATCAAAAACTTCGGCAAATTTAACATAGTAGTTGAGCTGTGACTTTCCCCAGCCTCGGCCTAATTGCGCTGTCAGGGCGTTGGATAAATTGCCAATGATGTGTTGCCCATATTCTGCCCGTTCGCCTTTGAGGATTTCCTGTCGGATACGTTGTCCCACGTGCCAATACAGCAAGGTCAGTTCGGCATTGACGGCTACGGCTGCACGCTGTTTGGCGGCATGGATAAGTAAAACAATCTCTTGGGTCAGTTGTGGCAAAGCTAAGCTCGTTAATGAATGCTCACTCATGCGCTGAACTCCGTCTGTGCCTCAGCAATCGTTGGCGCTTGCCAGTTGCGAACGTCGATTTTTCCGGTGACTACGGCTGAAATGAGAGCTGTTCGGCGTTCTTGCATAAGCTGAATTGCGGATTCAGCTTTCACTATCAAAAAATCAATTTTATTTATAGATTCAATAGCTTGATCTGTTTGTTTCACTTGTTGTTCAAAATACAATTTTCTTATAGGAAAGCTAATGATTTGATCTGTACTAATGTGAGGAACACTCACCCCTGTAAGGTCAGATTCAATAAATGATTTGAATTCTTTACTTCCAAGAATCAACTTAATATAAGGTTGATAAAAACCTCTTAGTGCCCGTACTCTTGCAACCCGCTGAACTAAATAACTAGGTAAATCATATTCCTGTATTTCAGCTACTCTTGCTCCAGTTGAAATCCAAGGTCTATCCATTCCAAAAACTAGATCACCTTTTTTTAATATGTATCGTTCAAGTCCTTCAGTATCCGATTTACTCCACCATACACATTCGTCCCACTTAATATTGCCTACGCCAACATTAATACCTCTTAACAAGGCAACTCCATCATTAGAGTCTGTTTTAAAACCTGTACTTGAAAAAGAATATCCTGCCAAAATTTCAACAGCATATTTTAATTTAATACTTGCTTCACCTTCTTTAACATTCACCAAATAACTAATCACTGCCTGACGTTTTTCTTTCAGCAGTTCAATCAGTTTTTGTTGTTTTTCAATCAGATGATTGATTTTAGTGGTTTCGTGGTCGAGGAAGTTGGCAATCGTATTTTGCTCAACCTTACTAAACAAAGGTAAAGTTATATTCCCGAATTGCTCATAGGAAATTGATTTACCATCTCTCAAACTATCAGTTGTTGATTGTAATGCAGCAATAAAAGGTGCACTTTTAAAGAGATATTTAAAGTATCTGTAATCAATATTCTTTTTTGAACTTAGCACAGTGTAAGCGGGTGAAACACAACCTTCATAATTGCTATGTTCAATTCCCCCTTCAAAACTACGTAGACTAATTACAAAATTATTTTTTTCAACATGTCGAAAGGATTCCGTTCCCTTTAAGGCCAGCATTACCTTTGAGTCATTTAATTGCATCATCAAATTTTGAGGAATAACACCATATTTTTGACTGGCTGCTAACTGCTCATCAGAAGAAAGAGCTTGCTTTCTAACAGAAGAGAATATTCTTTTACCATCAAAGTAATCCCAATGACTCGGAATCTCCCCCAACCATTCAACCCCTGAATCCTTATATTCCGCATAAGCCTGATACTTTGCCATTATGAATGCACCTCTTGCAGCAGCTGCATAATCTCGGCACTCACTGCATCCAGATCGGCATCAATCTCGGCTAGGTCACGTGGTGGCTGGTACACGTAGAAATGACGGTTAAACGGAATCTCATAACCGACTATGCCAATCTCGCCATCTTTCTCATCGCGCTTGTCAGCATTAATCCACGCATCCGCTACGTGCGGCTGTACTTCACGTTTAAAATACTCTTCAATCAGCTCTGTGGTGGTGACTTTTGGATTCAGCGCAATATTCTCCGCATCACGCAAGTCGCCATCCTGCACAAACTCGACCACTTTGCCCTGGTAGCTGAACTGGCCATACAGCGGGTTTTCTGCCTGTTTCAGCACCTTGTTAATCACCGGTTCCGCTTCCGGATTCTTCCAGGTGATGGCATCTAACAGTTGTTTCTTCTCTTTGGCATCCAGCTTGATGTCGGCCTGCTTGAGGGCTTTTTTCAGCACTTCATCAAACTGGTTAAAGTCATCAAACTGCTCAGTACCAATCACCTCTTGTAAAGCCTCGGCTTTTTCCATCAGGGCTTTCTGGAATAGCCAGATTTTGCTGTCCAGTACCTCTTTAATGTCTTTTTCTTTTAGCTCAGGGAACTCGGCTTTAATCAGGGCACGTACCTCAAGGGCAACGTCCTGCAACTGACCGTAAGTTTCTGCTGTCCACGCTGTACCAAAGGCTGTGCCCAATTGCGCATCAATACTTTGCATCACGGCATTAAACGGTTTTGGCGCAAAACGTAATGCAGCAATCGCGCTATCCGTGATCTGTGCCGATAAACGTAATGGACGTTCAATGGTCACGCGACGGTAACCAAATTCATGACTGTCAAAGATTTTGCTGGCGAATGGTTTTTGCTGTTCGGTTTCGCCATCCTGCGCCAAGGTGTCTACCGCCACAAAGTCACCGTAATTTTGGGTAATGGTGGCAATTTCAGCTTCAGTCAGATAGTTACGCTTTGAACCAAGCGACTTACGCATTTTGGTACTGAGGTTTGAGGCATTGATCAGTTGTACCTTACCTTTGCGTTCAGCGGCTTTTTTATTGCTGAGTACCCAGATATAGGTGGCAATCCCGGTGTTGTAGAACATGTCGTTCGGTAAGGCAATAATGGCTTCCAGCAAGTCGGCTTCTAAAATATAGCGACGGATCTCACTTTCGCCACTGCCTGCACTACCAGTAAACAATGGTGAACCATTTAGGATAATCCCGATGCGGCTACCGCTCTCGGTACTGCTGGCATCACGCATCTTGCTGATCAAGTGCATCAGGAATAATAATGAACCATCCGATACCCGTGGCAAGCCTGCACCAAAACGTCCATCAAAGCCTTTTTGCTCGTGCTCATCCTTGATGTCCTGTTCGATTTTTTTCCAGTCCACACCAAAGGGTGGATTCGACAGCATGTAGTCAAACTTATCGACCGAGAGTTGATCATTCGACAGCGTGTTGCCGAGTTTAATCCGGCTCACGTCCTGGCCTTTAATCAGCATGTCGGCTTTACAGATGGCGTAGGATTCCGGATTGAGTTCCTGACCAAAGGCACGCATTACGGCATTCGGGTTCAGCTCATGCAGATATTCCATGCCTGAAGACAGGAAGCCACCCGTCCCGGCTGTCGGGTCGTAAATGGTACGGATAATGCCGTCTTTAGTCAGGACGTCATCATCTTCCATAAACACCAGTGCCGTGGTCAGACGCACAATGTCACGCGGGGTAAAGTGTTCCCCTGCGGTTTCATTCGAGCCTTCGGCAAAACGACGGATCAGTTCTTCAAACACCAAGCCCATGTCATGGTTGGATACGTTCTTTGGACTCAGATCCGTGGTAGCAAACTTTTGCACGACTTTATACAAAAGGTTGGCATCATCGAGTAAGCCTGCAAATTCGATGAAGTTAAAGTATTCAAATATCTCGCGGGCATCTTTAGAGAAACTTTGCACATAAGTGCTTAAGTTGGCCTTGATATCACTCTGCCCCATTTTACTGAGATCCATTGGGGAGGTGTTAAAGAAGGCTAGACCGTTGGTGGCACGCAGCAATAACTTTTCTTGAGCTTCTTCTGGCAGATTCAGCTTGGAGACTTTTTCATATTCTGCCAGTACCGCAGCCTTGCTTTCTTCCAGTACACATTCCAAACGACGTAACAAGGTAAATGGCAGAATGATGCGACCGTATTGCGATTGTTTGAAGTCACCACGCAGCAGGTCGGCAACCGACCAGATGAAAGAAGCGATTTGAGAAAAGTTATTGTTGGTCATAGTGTTCTGAAAAATCCTGGTTCTTATTTGACGCAGTAGCATCAACTGAAAACTTGCTTACCTTTATCTTACTGAAATTTTGTTGAACTTTTGGAAAAAAATAGTGATTAATCACTGAATTGATTTCACTCAGCGACAGAAAATGTCGTTTAAAGCATCTTTTGATTGTAGTAGTGAATGGCTTGATTCATTTTATTCTTTAGATTTTTAACATTTCCATAGTTTACTGAAAACCAAAAAATAAGGGAGCCGAAGCTCCCCACTTTTATTCACGATTTTCCAGCTTATCTTCAATCCATTGATTTATTTCCCAAGCTGACCAGCCAATACGAGATTCACTTAGTCGCACAGGCTTTGGAAAAGTAGAATCGTAGTATTTTGATTTCTCATTGATCATTTCATAGATTTTAGCTCGACTGATACTTGTAAATTGAACTACCTCTTTAATATTAATGATTTGATTCATCGGGAAAGTTTGACCTACAAAGGCATTCATGATGTCTACTCCTATCTCATGATTTCGAGCAAATCGCTCATGAGATACGGCAATCCCGTAAGGTTTTACCCTGTACGATTTAATTTAAAGCCGTCACTGATCCTTTCAATCCCTGCTGAATATTAAATTCAGGCTGCGTTTCCTCAATCTGCTGGCCTTCAACAGGCTGATAAAACTCCTCAA
>NZ_JBLZXR010000135.1:0-3718 GCF_050285345.1 Acinetobacter sp. | reverse complement strand
TCTTGGAGTAAATCGAGCTTCGCCACTTTTGCAACGGTAAACGCACGACTGTGCGCATCATCTAGGGTTTGATGCCAATCCCAGCCAATCTTATGACCCTTACTTTCTAGGTATTCGATGGCCTCAGCTGGAGGCCGATCAAATAAAGCATTTAATTCTGGACGCTGTGGTGTAGGCATAATTACAGCTCACTCTGAGCGCTTAAACGGCCCAATACGTCACAGGCAAAAATGATCTGAGTGAGCTTGGCTTGTAGGGCAGGTTCATCATCTTGCGGGTGTAACTGCGAAAGTACAGCCAAAACCTGTTCTCCATTGGCTCCAGCTTGAATATCAGCAATTAAAGTGTTCAGCCAATTCTCGGATGTAGCTTGGCTACTTTCTAACTGTTGATTGAGCTGCAACTGCATCGCTTGATCTTCTAAAGGCACTTGCATCGCATTGGCGGCTAGGTTTTGCCTGATCAATTGTGGCTGATAGGTATTCGCAGCAAGGATAGGTGAGTTAGATTGTTTCGTTAGAATCGGCTCGTCACCTTCAGGCATTGGTATCCCGGTACGGTCATAGACCCAAGACATTGGAATTTTTAAACCTGTATCCACCAAGGTATCTAAGGATTGACTGAATTCTGCTAAGTCCTCAGTTTCAGTTAAGTCAAAATAAAACTCTGGGTAACGGTCAGCAGTGATATTGGGATAGTTCAAACGCATTAAATAGCTGATCAATGTGTCATTCAAAGAGCGTGCTAATTGCTTAGCATCCGATTCAATGATCATATCAAACTGATTTTCATGTGTTTTACTTTGGGCATTGGTACTGGTTTTACCATCTGCCTGACTGAGTAAAGTCCCACCGACAATCACTTTAGACTGTGTTTGCTCACACCATTTGATCAAGCCCATATGGTTCTCAGTGTCACCATTGGCCGCATTTTCAAAGTCAATGCTCATACCTTTAGGAATTGCTCCACCTGCATTACGCCCGATGCTCATGACGGCCCGTAACAGTGTCATTTTTTCTTCAGCAGTTGCACCTTCAGGATATTTACCTAAGCGGATCGGCAGCCCATAAATCTCCAAGAACTCCATGACATCACGTACACCATAGTTCTTAAAGAGGAAAGGCCAAGCCAGAACGCGGTGCAAACCAGTACGGGCAATATAACCAGACTTGGCTTTATGTCGATGGACTACCCAACCGAAGTCCCAAAATTCTGCCCCATCTATTGAGCCATCATTTAAACGGAGTTCATTACGATTAAATTGAGTCGTCTTAAACTCACGTGCTAAACGGTGTTCAAATGACTCTGGTAGCCATAGGCTGCCCAGTTGATGCCACCTGATTTCCTGACAACTATACCCGTGACCAATTGCATCCAAGGCATCAAATAGAAACATCTCAAAATCTTTGATGTCATCAATCCATTCAGCAACTTCAGCAGCAATCTTTTTCTCTTGCTCAGATGCATTTTTAGGTGCACGGACATTCCAATCTAGTCGATTGACAGCCTGTTTACGCTTAGTCAATTCACTGAAAATATGGCCGTCTCGCTCCTCCATATCTGCACCAAGGTCCGCAAGTGCCATGAGGTCGCCTTGTTCAGCACCGATTAGCAATTGGTGAAGTCGTGCAGGGGTTAAACCAACAACAGGGTGTTCTTGCCACTGATGATCTAACCATGCCACTGATGCAGTTTGATGAGTATCTAACGCACTACGGTCTTGCTTTTGAGATTTTTTAGCCATAATAAAAAAGCACAATACGGATATTGTGCTTAGTTTGATTTACTTATGTATAGGTTAGGCATGGAAGTAATTCCTGAAACAAGTTATTTTTGTGCTTTATTAAAATACAAATCAACAACTGGTTATTTATATGAAAGTGATTCTATTATTAGGGGTATTATTTTTAGTCGCTTGTTCAAAACAGGACAATGTACATCAGGCAATTGAACAACAACCGAATCAGGATACCAATGTAGAAAATACTTTAGCTTTTGTACAAGAACAGAAAAAACGAGCAGCCAGTTATTCTCAAACAGATCCTGCTGTTCGTTTAGATATGTTAAATATGGTCGCGGTTGTCAGAACACTATATCCAGACTTTCCAGCGCACTTTGTTGAAGAAGAAAATATGTTTCAGACTACGGGATCTAAGGATGGAAAGGTCACATCATTTAACCGTTTTACTGATTGGATAAGTGTTAAAGTTTTTCACAATAAAAGTAATCAGAATATAAATCATCTCACTGTAGAAGTTTATGATCACAGGTCTTACCAGCAGTCAAAGCAAGAAACCTTGGAAGTATGTAAAAACATTTGGAATAATATTGATCATCGTGTACCTAAAGTAATTGATGAATTGTCTGATCGCCTAAAAAAATATGAAAGTCATAATTCATCAGCAGTAACCAGTCATATTCATCATGGATATGTTTATAACCTAGATGCTAGTCATTATTCAGACGGTTATCCAATAGTTTGTACTGTTGGTTATGATGGTAATTAAAAAGCTTTACTTTAGGGGGAATATTTACCAGATTTGAAGAGGTTTTAATACTACGTTGATCTTCAAATTGGTTTGCGTACCATTTGTTATTCTATTTATTTTTAGAGAAATTTTTCTTATGTCTGAACTTTTTAATGAAATTAAAACACCTGAAATCACAAACAGGCTATCTGCTGGAGAGTTTGAAACTATCTTTAACATTAATATCTGGAGTCGATATGATGAAGATCGTGAATTAGGAGAAATGCTTTGGTTTTGTAAATACTTAAATAAGGCAGGCCTTACTTCATATGTCGATGAATTATTTTATGATTCAAAAGCAGATTTATGTATCATCAGATTGATTGAGTTAGATCATGAAGAAATTCAAACAAGCTATGAAGTAGAAGCTATCCGTGTTATGGCTCAATTGACAATTGCACAATTTGATATTAATGGGATCATTGGTCATAGAAACCCATATCTATCAAATACTCTTAAAGTTGTCATTTAAATACACCCAACATCACTATTCCAGTCATAACCATCATTATTCATTTCTAGCTCCACCTCATCCTTGGATGGAATCGCAATAAACTCAATCGCCCCAGTTGGATTCTTGCTGGCATAGTCTGCTAGCAAGTGGGCGATTGCACTATCCCCATGTCGTTTTAGACCGTCAGATCCTGTAGCTCTCTTCTGTGGAATACGGGCTACGCCATTCACCAGTACAAAAGCACGGTGATCATCCATAATGTCTTTATCTTTTGGGATAGTGACAATATCACCATCTTCTAACGCTGCTTTAAAGTGTGGGGTATGCTCTCGATACCAACCCTCACTCAAATGAATCGCTTCAATTTTTTCACCAAATGCCAACTGCATGGCTTCGGCTAAATAACCACCATTACCAGTTGCGTCATGTGCACCTTTACTGAAGTTTGGTAATGCCTTGGCAATCAGTTTAAATAATTGTTCCTGTTGCTTATAAGGCATATTGGAAAGTTCAAGCACAAAAGGGCAGTGCTTACGTGTGTCCTGATATTCAATCAAAGGCCAAAATACACAAAGGTCAGAACGACGGGCAAAGTCCAAACCATAAAAGCTTTTTACCTTTTTAGGTAATGCCTCAATTAATGGCTTGATCACATCATTGAATAACAACTCAATTTCATTATGACGTGCTTCTTCGGACCATTGTTCAAAGTTTTTAGGCGCAGACCAGCGAATAA
>NZ_JBLZXR010000134.1:0-6101 GCF_050285345.1 Acinetobacter sp. | reverse complement strand
CTTGTAGTGGCTTAATTTACTGTTTTTAATCATGATTACAGACCAACATAACTAGTCTGCTAGTCTAGAGCCATATTTAAATACAACCAAAACAGCACAGCAACGAGAAGTACCACGGCAATAAAACTAAAAATGATTCGTTTCGGTGACTCAAATATCCACATAGCTTACTCCTGAACAGTAACTTCAGGCTGCGCCCGTGCTTGTTTCAAACGCATGGTATTTAGTGGAATCACCAACTCGCCCTTTTGAATTTTGACTGGCAAGGTGTTTTGTACATCAACCGAGGCTTTCAGTGCCGTTTTAATCGGTACATTCAAATTACCTTCAATTGGGATATTGGTCTTTAACGTAGCATTCAGCGGAATATGCAGATTTTCTTTAAGTACTGTTTTGACTGGCGCATCAAATTTTAAATGGACTTTTTGCTCAAGTGGCACATCAATATTCACAGGAATATCCAACTGAATTGGAATATTTCCTTTTAGTGGCAAAGTTACATCCTGCCCTAAAACTTTAACCTTAACTTGGGTATCTACCGGTAAGCTTCGATTCACCTTTAACATTTCACGTACTGGAATCGTGGTTTTGATCGGTACTTGGTTGTCAAAATACACGCGTGGCGTAAGCGTCTGGGTTAAGGGAATATTTAAATTTTCACGGATTGGAATTTCAGCATTCACTCGCCCTGTGACATCAACATCCAAAGCATCATGAATTTTCACTTCAGCTTGTAACGGTTCTTGCAGGTCAATATTGACGCTTTGGTTTTCAAGTGGAATATAAATATTAAAGTGTTTAAACACCCAAATGGCGATGAGTACACCACAGAGTGCAGCAAACACAATAAATGCCAATCCACTGAGCATGTGCTTTATTTGCAACTTAAATCCTTTTGCTTTTGTATTTATACGCGGTCATCTTGACTTAAAAACGAATGAAGGTTTGCAATTTTTTGTAGTTATTTAATGATATATTTCATTAGTTTAATTTTAACCAACACTATAAACCCTATTATTCTATGACAACTTGAACATAAAAACAGTGGCTGAAGGCTTAGAGCTAAATGATAGTTTTGGTCAATCCGGTTATTAATCCCCAACATCGATCTATTCATTGTTCTTTAAATCACAAAGACATAAACCTAGGCATAAAAAAAGAGCCTCAAATGAGGCTCTTTTTTATATTGCTTTGAACTAATTAAGCATTAGTTTCAGCAGGAACTTTTGGATAGCTTACGCCGCCCATTTGTTCAGCAATACGTAATACTTGGCAGCTATAACCCACTTCGTTATCGTACCAAACATAAGCAGTTAAACGGTTACCTGAAGTGATTGTTGCTTGCGCATCAAATACACCTGCAGTGCGTGAACCGATAAAGTCAGAAGATACAACTTCAGTTGAGTTGGTATAACCGATTTGACCTTGTAGCTTAGAGTTGATTGAGATTTGACGAATGTATTCGTTCACTTCTTCACGATCAACATCTTGACCTAATGTAAGGTTCAAAATTGCTAAAGATACGTTTGGTGTCGGAACACGTACAGAGTTACCTGTCAATTTACCTTGAAGTGCTGGAAGTGCTTTCGCAACTGCTTTCGCCGCGCCAGTTTCAGTAATCACCATGTTCAAGGTTGCAGCACGACCACGACGGTCAGCTTTGTGGTAGTTGTCGATTAAGTTCTGGTCGTTTGTGAACGAGTGAACTGTTTCAACGTGACCATTTACAACCGTGTACTTGTCGTTTAACACTTTCAGTGTCGGTGTAATCGCGTTTGTTGTGCAGCTTGCCGCAGAGATGATGGTATCTTCATCAAGAATGTCCGCTTGGTTCACACCGTAAACCACGTTCTTCATGTCACCTTTACCAGGTGCAGTTAGAATTACGCGTGCAGCGCCTGGGCATTTAAGGTGTTGAGCAAGACCTTCTGAATCACGCCATTTACCCGTGTTGTCGATTACCAATGCGTTGCTAATACCATACTCAGTGTAGTCCACTTCTGATGGGTTAGACGCATAGATCACTTTAATGAAGTTACCGTTTGCAATAATTGCTTCATTTTCTTCATCTACAGAAATTGTGCCTGCAAATGGACCGTGGATCGAGTCACGACGCAATAAAGATGCACGTTTTTCTAAGTCACCATCCGCAGTTTTACGTACAACGATTGCTTTAAGGTTAAGACCACGGCCTAAACCTGATTGGCTGATCATCAAACGTGCAAGGATACGACCAATGCGACCGAAACCGTAAAGTACAACGTCTCGGTTTTCAACGTTCGTTGCATTACCTTCAAGTGATTTCACAGCGTCAGCAACAAATGCGTCTACATCGCCACCTTTTACTTTGAATTCTTCAGCAAGTTTGCCAAGATCAATTTCAGCAGTACCGATATTTTCGATTTTCGCCAAAGCTTCAAGAATTGGGAAAGTATTTACCACTGAAAGTTCAACATCTAATACGCGAGTACGACGGTGAGCTTTAAGAATTTGGATAACCGAACGGTTAATTAAAGAACGACCGTATACTGTAGCTACGATGTTTTTTTCACGATATAACTGACCCACTAGGGCAATCATACGCTCCGCGATTTCTTCACGGTTTTCCCAGCGACCTTGGTGCTCTGCATGTAGGGCAATGATAGTGTCTTTGCTCACAGTACGTCCTCTAATTAATTGTAAATCTAAGCTAAATTTTAAAACCCCACAATTGTAATGGAAATATCAAAATTAATGAATCTAAAAGCGGAGTTCCTTCAAGTTATTTTGCTATATATTCACTATCAATTTTAAAAATAGTTGTTATTAGGATGATGATTTTACGGCTGAAAGTTGGAAAAACATCTTTATTGAAGATTTTTGTCACAAAAAATCTAAATGGAGCTTTATCCGCCAGTTAAGCGTATTTCCTAAACATTTATCGACAAATTATCACTTTACAGTTGAGTCGCTTTGTATTGAAAACGGCGAGAAAATCCCTCTATCCACACAGCTAATTTAGTTTATCTCTGCAAAATTCTGCGCAAACTGTTCAATCTCAAAATCAAAATAACGTGCACTAAATTGAATGATTTGCGGCAATTCACTCAGACCATTGTCCCCTTGAGACAAGGCAACGCTTCGAAGCTCAGGCTCTATTTTTATTTTTTCATCCAAAAGCTCAAAATCAAGTAGAACTAAATGTTGTGCATGCTCCCGCGCAATCGTTAAAAGCTGCATGAATGTTTTCAGTTTTAACTGCTGCTGAGCTTTCAATAACTCTATAGCATCACTTTCATAATCGCCCAATGTATTTTCAGCGTTGAATTGATGATCTTGACTAAAAACTTCCCGCAGCATCATGTCGATCTCAAGTCTTGGTGCTTTAGACCGTAGATTAAATTCTTCCCATTCATCTTCATTGTGTAGCGTGAAAATCTCCATACGTCGTTTTTGCAGCAGTAATAACCACGCTTGCAATCTCTGCTTGAATTTGTCCAGCTCTACATTTTCCATAAATGATGTTTGGAGTTGCAGTACATTGAATTGCACAATCATTTTTTGACACAACTGCAGTATTTTGCAGTAAACAAAGCCGTATTGTGCCGAATCTGTCAGCTGAAATTTAACGGTATGCTGCAATGGTTCTAAGATGTCAGTTTTCAAGATCTGCTCAAACTGAACCAACACTTGCGGCAATTGATCTATTGACTCCAATGTATTTAACAGTGGAATCAATTGCCTATCGACAACCTGCTGAAACCGTTCTATCAAGCTCTGTACTTCGAGCGAAATAAAGCCCTGAATGCGTGACAATTGCAAAACTTGAGCTTTCAAGTGCTCGATATAATCATTTTCCAACGCAGTGGTTAAATCAATGACCAGGCCATTAAATACTGGCTGATCGCTAGACTCTACAGTAACTGGTGTTAAAAAACGCGTCACCGCATGGGCTAAATGTTCAGTAAAATCTGGGGCCAATACAAAGATCAATTCAGCGCTGTGTAATAATTCAAAGTGTGCTAATTTCTGCTCACGTTTTAAATAATATTTAAAAATTGGATGTTGCAATATAGATGAGTCATACTCAACTGCGGCATGAAATGCATGGCCTAAAAAGTGTTGTTTTAAAAAGATGTCAACTATAAAGCTTTTGACTTGAACTGTTGTCAGTTGTCGAGCATCTTGCGGCACATCAAGATTTAAAGCATGAATCGTCTGCGCCGCATTTAAGATAAAAGTTCGATGCAATAAACCCTTTTCATGCTGTAATTCAAAGTCTACCTCGACGTCTATTTCTCGAATATAGGCTAGGTTTTGTTCTAGTAGATTTGCAATTTGAAGACTATCGGTTAGAGACTTTAAAGATTCGAGTTGCTGTGCTAAATATTGTGCATTTTCACGTATCGCATCATTATTCAGCACTTTCATAAGCATGGCAAAATTGGGCGGCGGCTCATGTTCAAAACCATGATTCGATGGATTCCAAACAATCCCCTTTGGCAATAAAATATGCTGCTGAATCATCTCCATTTGATGCATATCGCACTGTGCCCAAATTTCAATTAATACCTCATGCCAGTGCAAATCGATGGTCGGCACCAATTGGGCTAGTTTTGCACGTATTTCAACTGGAATACCAACAGATTGCATGCCTTATCCTTGGAAAATATCAATCGCTCTACGAAATTTAGTCTATTTTTATCGAAAATAAATGCTAATCAGTTCACCGAAGTTATTCAACATGATTCATCCTGAATTCTGCGCCAAATAACCTCATTGAAGTTTTTATATCCATGTAGTGTAAGTTTTTTGGATAAAACAACAACTATTGATTTTGACGCATCAGTTAGCTGCTACTCCGTGAGAAAATGGACTGAAAAATGATACTGATCTCTTTTTATCTTCTTTTCGAGAAATCATCGAAGCAACAATGATGAAACGCTGCTGTATACATTTTATGAATCGATACGTTTATTAAGTTGTTCAACATTTTTGTCCAAGGTTTGCTTGTTGCGCTTTTGCTGATACACATGCAATACACCTTCGATCACCAATAGTAGTACCGCGCCCCAAATTGGAATATAAGTCAGCCATTCTTCGGCTTCGATGCGCTCCCCCAAAACGATGGAAGCAAACGCCAATAAAACCGGTTCCAAATAACTGAGTAAACCAAAGATCACAAACGGTAAATATCGACTCGCCAGCATATAACTGCCCAAGCCCAAAGCACTTAAAAAACCTAAGCCCAATACAGCCAAAATTAAGTGTGGAAATGCGGCGATTAAATCTAAGCTATGGCTCTGAATAAATCCTAAATAAAAAGCGACCGGTAAAATCAAACATAAATCCCACCAAAATCCACCAAGATGATCGGTTTTAAAGGTACGGCGCAAAAAGAAATAAATCGGATAAGCAACCGCGACATAGACCGTTTCCCATGCAATGCTACCGATACGCCATATTTCATGCCCGACACCCAAGACGGCAAGTGCAACCGCCGCCATCTGCCATGTGGAAAGCTTTTCTTTATAGAGTACACAACCAACCAACACCATCACCAAAGGCAATAAGAAATATCCTAGAGATACCTCCAAACCTCGACCATTAATTGGCCCCCATAGAAACAGCCAAAGTTGAGTGGTGCATAAAAATGAACTGATGATTAACCACAGTAAAAATATTGGCTGTTTGACTACACGCCAAAAAATTTCACTGACTTTGTTTAAATCTTTCATCCACCACATAAACAAGGTCAAAAATGGCAGCGTTGCCAACATCCGCCAAGCAAAAGTCTGTTCACTGTCGAGTGGTTTCAGAAAAATAGTAAAGAAATACAAAATACCAAAAGTGACCGATGCCAATACAGACAATGCAACGCCTTTATACATCTTTCACTCCTGAAAAATCATCAAATCGAAATCATTTTTTGCTGGATAAATCAAGCATCCTTAGCGCGCCATTCTAGCAAATAAAAAACCATGCACAGGCATGGTTTTTTAGCATTTGTTCAAACTTTTTAAAGATTTATATTGCTGTAGATTATTTATAGGACATACGCATTGACAACATAAAAAAATGATGAATATGTTGTATAACATGTAAGTGATCAGACAAACCAA
>NZ_JBLZXR010000133.1:0-10208 GCF_050285345.1 Acinetobacter sp. | reverse complement strand
GTTGTCGCATATTTGCTCATTTTGGCTTGGCAGAAAGATTATGGAAATGCGGAACAAAAACCTCAGCAAAATGCTGCAGTTGTATCGCATGAAGTATCTGCTGACTTACCAAATGGCCAGACAGCCACTGCTGCTTCAGATGTGCCACAAGCAAATAATGCTGCTACACAACAAACAACAGATGCCGCTGCACCTGTTAGTCAAAAGCTAATTTCAGTACAAACTGACCTCTACCATCTTTGGATTAATCCAAAAGGTGGCGATATTGTGCGTGTTGAATTACTGAACCATGACAAAAATAAAGACAGTGATGAACCGTTCGTAATGCTCGAAAGCGATGCAAAACGTACTTATGTTGCTCAGTCTGGCTTAATCGGTCTTAATGGCCCTGACAGTAATCCGAAAGGTCGTCCAAACTATGAAGTTGAAAAATCAGCTTATAGTATGAATGATGCCAAAGCGGTGAAAGGTCAGGACGGTCAAACTGTGAAAGTCCTGTCAGTACCAATGGTGTATAAAACTGCAGATGGTGTAGAGGTAATCAAAACCTTTAATTTCACTCAAGGTGAATACCCTGTAGTTGTTAATCATAAAATTGTGAACCGTAGTGCTCAGAATTGGCAAGGTCAGATGTTTGGTCAGCTCAAACGCGACAACTCTGAAGATCCGGGTAAATCTGATCAAGGTATTTTCACATTAGGGACATTCCTTGGTGGTGCATGGGGTACGCCTGAAGAACATTACAACAAGCTGAAATTTGCCAACTTCAATGACGAAAAATTGAATGTTGATGCAACTGGCGGTTGGGTTGCAATGGTTCAGCATTATTTTGTTAGTGCTTGGATTCCGGGTGAAATCAAACTGACACAAAATGGTCAGCCTTATGCGGCAAAACTTGAATCACGTAAGTCGACTGATGATATGAACATCATTGGCTTCACTTCACCAGCAATCAATGTACCTGCAGGTACAGTGGCAGAAGTGGATGCAACGTTCTATTCAGGTCCAAAAATTCAATCTGAATTAAAAGATTTGGCTGTGGGTCTGAACCAAACTGTCGATTATGGTTGGTTATGGCCGATTGCGAAGCTGTTGTTCTTAGGTTTACAGTTCTTCCATGGTTTAGTGGGTAACTGGGGTTGGTCAATTATTCTCTTGACGATTCTGGTGAAATTGATCTTGTGGCCATTGTCGTCGAAGAGCTACCGCTCTATGGCGAAAATGCGTGTGATTGCACCTGAAATGCAACGGATGAAAGAAGAGTTTGGTGAAGACCGTATGCGCTTCTCTCAAGAAATGATGGCTTTGTACAAACGCGAACAAGTCAATCCATTGTCGGGTTGCTTACCATTGTTATTACAAATGCCGATCTTCTTGGCCTTGTACTGGGTATTGATGGAATCTGTTGAACTTCGTCATGCACCATGGTTAGGCTGGATTCAAGATTTATCTGCAATGGATCCGTGGTTTATTCTCCCATTATTGATGGGTGCGACCATGTTCATTCAGCAAATGTTGAACCCTCAACCTGCCGATCCTATGCAGGCGAAAGTGTTCCGCATTATGCCGATTATCTTTACTGTATTTATGTTGTTCTTCCCAGCCGGCCTAGTGCTGTACTGGATTGTCAACAACAGTATTACGATTCTGCAACAAGGTTTGATTAACAAATCGGTTGAAAAAGATCGTGCAAAACGTGAAGAAGCTGATTCTGCAAACTAAGTCTTGCTGATAAGCTGAATCGATCCGCTTAAGATGATATTCTTAAGCGGATTTTTTATTGCCCAAATTTGAGAATTTCACCATGACACACCCACAACATCTGACGACTATTGCTGCTATTGCAACACCGCCGGGGCGTGGCGGGGTTGGGGTGATCCGTTTGTCTGGTCCAAAATCGTATGCCATTGCTGAAGCCTTAACTCAGCAGTCATTGCCACAAGCGCGTTTTGCCGGTTTTCGTAAGTTTTACGATGCTGCAGGTGAAATTATGGATGAAGGTTTGGTTCTGTGCTTTCCCAATCCGCATTCATTTACCGGTGAAGATGTGGTGGAACTACAAGGGCATGGCGGTCCAGTGATTCAAAATGCGTTATTGGCACGTTTACTCGAATTAGGCGCTATTGCTGCAAAAGCCGGTGAATTTTCCATGCGTGCCTTTGAAAATGGCAAAATGGATTTGGTACAGGCTGAAGCAATTGCCGATTTAATTGATGCCACATCGCAGGCAGCAGCACGCTCTGCGGTACGTTCACTCCAAGGTGCGTTCTCGACCAAAGTGAATACGGTTCTCGAACAACTTATTCACTTGCGTTTGCATGTGGAAGCGGCCATTGATTTTCCAGAAGAAGAAATCGACTTTTTGGCAGATGGGAAGATCTTAGGTTTGCTGGATGATGTGGCGAGTTCGGTGACAGCAGTACAGCAATCAGCGCGTCAAGGACAGCTACTGCGTGAAGGTTTGCAAGTGGTGATCGCCGGTAAACCGAATGCGGGAAAATCGTCATTGTTAAACGCTTTAGCCGGAATTGATCGTGCCATCGTGACCGATATTGCAGGGACCACCCGTGATGTGTTGCATGAGAAAATTAGCTTAAATGGTTTGCCGATTACCCTGACCGATACTGCGGGTCTACGTGAAACCGGTGATGTGGTGGAAAAAGAAGGGATTCGCCGCGCCATTCAAGAAATTGAACAGGCTGATTTATTGCTGTTGGTGTATGACTTAAGCCAAGGGGATGATCCACTACAATTGGCACAGGCTTATTTTGCTGATCATATTGAAGCGAAACGCCTAATGTTGATCGGAAACAAATGTGATTTAACCGGATCCATTGCTGAAATTAGTGATTTTCAAGGTTTTCGTCATATTACCGTCTCAGCCAAACAGGAAACAGGTGTGCAATCGCTCATAGATGCGATTACAGCGCATGCAGGTTTCCAGCCCGAAGAAGATACCTTTATTGCGCGCACCCGTCATTTAGACGCAATGAAGCGTACTCAGCACTATCTAGCCGAAGCACGCGAGCAGTTAGTGATTTACCATGCGGGTGAGTTGGTGGCGGAGTCGTTACGTCTTGCACAAAATGCCTTAGGTGAAATTACCGGTGATTTTAGTGCGGATGATCTATTAGGTAAGATCTTTGGTTCATTCTGTATCGGAAAGTAATTTCAATTTAAGCTATTATTCTAGTAAGTTACAGTTAATTCCAAGACAAAATTAATAGCAATAATTTTTAATGACTTATTGCTATTTTTTATATTTTTATTATTCCAGTGTATTTATTTAAATCAACTGGTGCTACTGTTTTTTTAGTCACCTATTAGGTGCATAATGATTTGTATATATAAAATATGATTGAGTGACTAAAAATGCCAAGTAAAACGAATACATTTTTTTCAACGGATAGAGAGGTGCAAAATTTAAAAGCACAATTAAAGCGTTACACAGTTAAAGATAAATTGAATAATGGTCTATTCATTGAAGTGAAAGATTCAGGTATAAAATCTTGGCATTACAGATATACCCTCAATGGTAAGCAAGAACGCTTAGTTATAGGCCGCTATCCAGATCTGTCATTGAAAGAGGCAAGGCAAATTCGAGATGAGTCTGCATCAATGGTGGCCAAGGGTATTTCACCTAAAAAAGAAAAAGATGCTAGAAAAGCTGGTAAAAGTAACTCCATACTGTTCAAAGAGTATGGTGAAACATATTTAAATGAAGTAATCAAAAAGGACAGAAAAAATCCATACAATATGATTTTGTGCCTAAATAATGATATTTACCCCTTGATTGGTCATATCCCACTAAAAGATCTAACAGTTAATGACATTCGAAAGGTTATTTGGCGAAAAAAAGACCAAGGGTATGATTCTGCTGCAAATCAGGTGAGAGGTTTGTTGAAGCGCATGTGTGATTATGCTGTGACTTTAGGCATGATCCAATTTAACCCAGTCTTATCAATACCTTCAAGACATGTGTGTAAACCTAAGCCTCGGGACCGTTATTTAAAAGAATCAGAAATTAAAATATTTTATAAGGCTGTTTTTTCTTCAAGAATATATAAGCCACGTAAATATGGTCTATTACTGTCGTTATTGACGTTGGTAAGAAAATCTGAATTGTTACAGGCTAAGTGGGAGGATATAGACTTTGAAAATAGAATTTGGCTAATTCCTGAAACTAAAGGTGATGGTAAATCAGGTCATTCTCGTGAAATGATAGTCTATATGTCTGATCAAATTATATCCATTTTAAAGCAACTTAAAATTATAGCTGGTGATGAACCTTATGTGTTTGTGGGGCGGAAAAAGGGTACCCATATTAGCCATAACGCATTTAATACTGCTCAAAAAAGTGTATTGGCAGGAATAACTACCCTAGTACCTTTTACCATCCATGATCTTCGAAGAACAGCGAGTACCCATCTACATGAACAGGGGTATAGCAGTGATGTGATCGAAGCAAGTTTAAATCATACAATTAAGGGTGTTCGAGGGGTTTATAATAAAGCCTCCTATAAACAGCAACGTATTCAAATGTTGCAAAACTGGAGTGATCACATTTATAAAATTATTGGTGATATACCGTTAATTGAATCCTAACATGTTGATTTATATGTTTATAAAAAAATATATTCATTAATTAAAAAAATCAGTTGATTTTTTAGTAATTATACCTCACATTACCTTCATCAAGACAAGTTAATTTGTCTTGATGAAGGTGGCAGGATGTAAAAACTGCTGAATTTAATGACAGATTTTTTGTCTTTAATGCTCGTACCTTATTTTGTCAACGTCAAAATTGACTGTTGAATTTATTTTAAAGCCCACAAGGCATATGCAACCTTATAAAAATCGGTTGAAATTTAAAACGTAAAAATTTGTCTGAAAACCCTTAATTAATATAAAGGTAATCAGATGAAGAATATTCCTCTAAACAATACTGAAAAAACACGTTTAATCCGCCGTAAAGAAGTACAAATCAAGACTGGTTTAGGTGCTTCTTCAATTTATGCTCTGATGAAACAGGGTACATTTCCCTACCCCATACATTTATCAATACGTCGAGTTGCTTGGATTGAGTCTGAAATAGATTCATGGATTGAAGATCGTATTGCCAAAAATAACAATTCAAAAATATGGGGGGCTAAATAATGTCACACCCAAATTTAAAAAATCAAAAATATAAATTTAAGTTAAACAAAAATTTACTCCCATCTGTACCCGTGTATTTAGCTGATCATGGATTTGATCATGACAGATCAAAAACTTGGTCGATGATACTTTGCCCTTTTCATGATGATACGAATCCGAGTTTGAGTATCAATTTGAATATCGGTTGTTTCAATTGTTTTGCATGTGGAACCAAAGGTGGTGACTTAATTGCATTTCATATGAAATTTAAAAAAATCAGTTTTATCGATGCATGTAAAGATTTAGGCGCTTGGGAAGAATGCAAATGAAAAATACACAATTAATGCATGAGCAGGCTGAAGTTTTTGCACAATCAATTGTTGAAAAACAAAACGGTTTTAAATTTGAATCCGTCTTCCAATATACTGATGAAAATGGCGATGTGATTTACTGGAAGTTAAGGGCAAAAAATCCAGACAATGGACAGAAATTTATACGTTCATTTTCATTGAAAGGCAGTGACTTTATATTGAAAGAACCTGACTTTCATGAGGTCTTCCCACAAGGTAATGGTAGCAAACCATTATATGCGTTATATCGGATCTCAGCCTCAAAAGATCAGCCGATATATGTTGTAGAAGGTGAACAAAAAGCTGATTATTTAAATAAACTTGGTCTATATGCAACCACCAGTGGTGGTTGCCAAAGTGTCAGCAAAACAGATTTGAGTCCTTTATTTGGTCGCTCAATTATTGTATGGCCTGATAATGATGAACCAGGATTAAAATTTTTGGATGCTTTGAATGAGGCTGTTCATGAAAAAAATACGTTGGTTTCTGTAATTAAATTGGATGAACTCAATTTAGAAAGCAAAGATGATGTCGTCGATTGGGTAGAGAAACGGGCGGCTATTGGACAGGAAACGTCACTCAAGGATGTTCAAAATCTTATAATAGTTCCATACAATTCGACTGGATTTAAACAAGTTGAAAAAAATAATGAAGCTGAGCTGCATAAGAAAAGTGAGGTTCTAGCCGCCCCTATGCCTCATAAGAATGGTCAGTTTGAGATTACCTCAGATGGTGTACATTATCTAAGAATGCGCGATGGTGAATTGGAATGCTTTTGGTTATCTACACCTGTTTTAATTTTAGCTAAAACACGAGATCAGACCTCAAATGATTGGGGACGATTGCTTAAATGGGTAGATGATGCAAATGTAGAGCACACATGGGCTTTACCTATGGAAACTCTGCAAACTGATGGTGCAGATATGCGTAAAGCACTTGCTCATATGGGAGTAACCCTTTCTACTTCCAGATCCGCTCGAGAATTATTTCAAACGTATATAGCCAACTACCCAGTTGATACATTCGCAAAATGTGTAAACAAAGTTGGATGGCATGATCATCAGTACATTTTGCCCAATAATGTTATTGGTGAAAATAGCAGTGGTGAGCTCATCGTTTATCAATCCACTTACAACGTAATTGATAAATATGTACAAAAAGGTACCTTGAATGATTGGCAGAATAATGTCGCTAAGTATTCTGAAAACCATGATTTTTTAGTTTTGGCTCTGTCTAGTGCTTTTACAGGTCAGTTGCTTGAACCTCTGGGTCGTCATGGAGCTGGCATACATTTCAAAGGTAAATCATCTAAAGGTAAAAGTACCGCCGTTTTTATTGCCTGTTCTGTATGGGGGAATCCTGAGTCGTATTATCATACATGGCGTAATACAAGTAATGCATTAGAACAAACAGCGTTTACGCATAATGATGGCTTACTGGTATTGGATGAAATCGGCGAAATTCCGAACCCTAAAGATCTGGGTAATATTATTTACATGCTAATTAATGGCTCAGGTAAAGGCCGGATGACAAAAAGCCTGACTGTTCGCGAGACAGCTCGGTGGAGGCTTGTATTTCTTTCCAGTGGTGAAAAAACATTGTCTGAGTTGATGAACGAAGCTGGTCAACAAGCCAAATTGGGGCAGGAAATTCGATTAATTAACATCGATATAGATCAGTCTGAGCATGGTATTTTTGATCAAATTGATTTTTCAGAAAATGCAGCTCAACAAGCATTGTTGCTTAATAGTAATATCAAGCAACATTATGGAGTAGCTGGGGCTGCTTGGTTGCAATATTTGACTTCAGATAAAGTTAAAGTAACAGAAATAGCAAATCGCTTACTTGATGAATATGCTCAGGTGTTAATTGGACAGCATAAACAAGGGCATATCATTCGTGTAGCAAACTATTTTGCTTTGGTTGCTGTTAGTGGTGAGATGGCAACAATTGCAGGTATAACGGGATGGAAGTCAGGTACAGCCATTAGATCAGTTCAAAATATTTTTAATCATTGGATTGGTAACTTTGAACAAGTTGGTGATTATGAAGATGAAGAAATTTTGAATCAGGTACGTACTTTTTTCACGCTTCATGGTAGTAGTCGTTTTGAGCTGATTAACACTGAGTTTAGTGAGCAGACTAAAGTATTTAATAGAATGGGATTCGTTAAAGTTGAAGCTGATGAACGACAATTTTATGTTTATCCAGAAATTTTTAAACAAGAAATATGTAAGTCACTCAATTCAAAAGTTGTTGCAAAAGTCTTGAAAAAATATGGATGGATTGACTGTGATGGTAAACTAATGACAAAAGTAAAAAGGTTGCCAGAATCAAAAAAGGTTACCCGTTTATATGTTTTTAATGCCAATGTTATGATGAACTTCGATATTGAAGCTAAAAGTGAAATAAAACAAAGTAACAGCAGTAACTTTAGTAACATGTTTGAAAATTAAAGCTTTATTTGGTAACAAATAAAATGAGCTAAATGTAACAGGTAACATCATGTTACCTGTTACATTTTTAGAAGGCATAATGTAACTTTTAATTTTAAATAAAATCATAGATTTAACAAAAGTTACAAAGTTACAGTGGTGGTTTAAGGATTCTTATAAATAAGATATTGAATATAAATTGATATTTATATGATTTGTGGATATTTTACCCATATAGGTTTAATACTATAAACGGGAAATTAAAAGTTGAGTAGTCTAGAATTATTTGTAGAAAAAGAACTAGGAAAACCAGTCCTGTTAAATCTACAACATATCCACACTGGGGGGATTAACAATCAAAAAGGTCGTGATTATGAAGACTTTTTTCAACTTTTTAAGGCTTTTGAATTGGCATCACAAAATATTGATCATTCAAAACATTTACTAAGTTGCCAAGAATTGGCTTTTATAGATGATATTTGTTATTGGGATTTAGAAAAATCAGTTAAACATAATTTTCAAGCAAAAAATTCTTCTGGCTCAGCAGCAGATTGGACTAGCGAAATAACAACAAGATGTGAAAGACAAACTATTATTGATACTAAATTTCATAAAATTCAAGAATCTAGAAATTATTTGTTAGTATCTTGTGAAAGGAAAAAAGAAAATAATCTACAAAAAATTCCAGTATCTTTACAGCCATTAAATACTTGTATTTTTTTTCCATACTTTAAAAATTTAGTAGAGTTGTTAGATCAAACAGAATTAAAGTCCTATATAGAGCTTTTAATTGAGTCCAATGATAATACTCAGGTCGACTATGCCGCTATGTTGATTTTAGGGGTTTTGAAAGCAGGTACCTCTCAAGATATTAAAAGTATTTTTGAGCAAGCTTGTTCCAATGCTCATCCTAATCCCTTTAAAAAATTTAGAAAAGAGGAAGCCACTGGTCAGGAAATACCTGATTGGATTAAACAAATTGTAACAACGTCTTCTAATAACACTACTTATAGATTACAATCTAATAGGGTATATTTATCTTATGAAACAGGCTTCGAAGTGTCTGCTTCATTGGATTTAATCCTAAAAGTTCCTGTATCTAAGATACAGGAAATAACTAATATTAAAGATTTAGCGATGTTTTTTATGTTTTTAACTAGTTCTGAGTTAGATGTAGATACATCTCTAGATTCTTCTCCTTTAGGAGGAGCTTAGAATGGGCATGAACGAACGTACTTACAGTAGCATTGCTAATAATTTAGCAAAAGATCATTTGCAAGGTTTATTGGATTCAAAAAATAATCCAAGAGACTACCGTGTGCATATGGAAGAGTTGGGTAAGTTATTAGCTGAATCTTTAGTGCCAGAATTAGGAAAATCAAACAAATGTTTGGTAATTTCAACTGCTGAAGATGCAGATTTTTTACAAGCTGGTGTTAAATCAGTATTGAATAAAAATCAGATTTCTACAAAATTAGCAGTTTTTTGGAATAATCATTATCAACTACCATCTAAAAATAGTGTTGCTCCTATTGTTCATAAATTTATAGAACCTGGATTTGAGCAAACTGATAATGTGGTTATTGTTAAGTCAGTGATGTCTGGTAGTTGTGTTGTGCGTACCAATTTAATTGCTATGCTGAATCAAATTAAAAATGCAAAGCAAATTTTTATTGTGTCACCTGTTATTCACAAAAATTCAGAGGAATCTTTAGTTAAAGAATTTCCATCTGATATTTCATCAAAATTTCATTTTGTGTATTTTGCAAAGGATTCACAAAAAGATTCAAATAGTGGTGAAGTGATTCCAGGAATTGGTGGTCAAGTCTACGAGTTATTAGGTTTGGTGAATCAACCAGCTTTAACAAGTTATATGCCTAAAACAGTAGAGCGGCTTGCATTCAATTTTTAAATTTTTTTAAAACGGCTTCAATTAAAGAAGCCTTTTTTATATAAAAATATAAATTTAGTCGCTCTTTAGGCACTAAGGTTTTTTTTAAATCATAAGTATTTGATTCTATTTATTAAAATAAGTTATATTACATTCTGTATCGGAAAGTAATTTCAATTTAAGCCAATATTCTAATAAGTTCCAGTAAGTTACTATGTGAATTAAAAGGCATTAAGTTTTAATAACTTAGTGCTTTTTTAATGCTTTGTTATTCTTCCAATATGTTTAACTGGTGTTATGATTTTTTAGTCACTACTAAGGTAAGCGTCCGCTGAACACACCTTATGAATTCATCCTATAAGCCTTAATTTAGTCCCCACTTAAAAACAAGTGGGG
>NZ_JBLZXR010000132.1:0-16546 GCF_050285345.1 Acinetobacter sp. | reverse complement strand
TTTTGTGTGTAGGCTTCTTCATTTGAAAATTATATCGCTGAAAAAGCCTTTACAGATAGGTTTGTGCAACAAAGCCCATAAAATACGAATTCATCATCAGTGAAACAAAATAGCAAATTGAGGCTTAACAAACAAACCCTGATGTAGAGTTTTTCATCTGATCAAAGTATTTCAAGGCTTATCTGCACAATAAAAAAGGCCATTTTAAAATGGCCTTTTAATCTTAAAGTTTTGGATCTCTGATTTGCAATAAATTCGAATTTGCTTTCACCAAGGATTCCATAACTTTTGACATCACCGTTGGAATTAAGGTATCTGCGACTTGCGCAGCTTGCAGCCCAAGTTTTTCGCCTAAGGTTGGTTTTTTACGTGTCTCAATCATATAAACTTCATGTTGAGCCAATAAACCGAGCAAGTACTCATCTGAAGTTTGCAATTTATCGACCAGATTTAGATCAAGTGCATCCTGACCATACCAGTGCTCACCGGTTGCCACTTTTTCAACATTCAATTGTGGGCGGTATTTTTCAACAAAGTGCTTAAATAAGTTATGTGTTTGTTGCAGCTCTTCTTCAAACTTCGCTTTACCTTCTGCAGTGTTTTCACCAAACATCGTCACCGTACGTTTGAACTCTCCTGCTGTGTACAGTTCAAAATCGATATGCTTTTCTTTTAACAATCGATTGAAATTCGGCACTTGTGCAACAACCCCAATAGAACCCACAATCGCAAAGGGTGCAGAAATAATCTCTGAACCAATACATGCCATCATATAACCGCCACTGGCTGCCACTTTATCCACACAAATAGTGAGATGAAAGCCTGCATCACGAAGACGCACCAATTGTGCTGCAGCAAGACCATAGCCATGCACCATCCCGCCCGGACTTTCTAAACGAAGTACCACACGGTCACGACCTGCTTTCGCCGTTGCCAAAATTAGGGTAATTTCTTCACGCAGGCTTGCAACTGCTGAAGCGGCTGTATCGCCATTAAAATCGATGACATATACTTTTTGGTTATTTTTTTTACGTGCACGCGCTTCTTTTGACAATTGTTGAGTTAATTGCAAAAGTTCTAATTTAGATGCCGTGGTTTGAGCAATTTTTTTTCTTTGTTCATTAATTCGCGCATTTAAATGATGTATGCGAATTTCTGCAGGCAGTTTGGTGGTATGAAATAACATAGAAAATCTATTCTCAATTTAATTCGGTTTATATAGTCTAGATTAGGCCAATATCGGTATTTTTCAATGGTGTTTATTCATCTTATTGTGGGCAATTTTGTCTTTATAAAACATATGGCATAACCCAAGAATAAATCACAATAGAAATTATTACCCCAAATAAGATCTCACAAACTTCGACCATACTGCCGCACCTAAAGCACTTCTTCCTTTCCGCTCGCCGATTCAAAATAATTAAGGCTCTAGACTAGCAGATTTACACTTAATTTTACCTAATGATGTTCCACAACTCAGTTGCTAACTCATTAGGTTCTCTCATCCAACGCCATTCAGACTCCTTCAGATGGTAGTCAAAATAGTCTTTTGAGATACCATTGAACTTGGATAATCTTCGTTTACAGAAACTCCAAAATGATTCTATTCCATTTATGTGACATTGTCCTCTAGCAAACTCATTTGCTCCGTGATTTACCCTGAAATGCTTTGAATAACCAACATCAACTAGACCATTATAGCCTCGCCACCCATCACTATAAATGACGCTTTCTAGTGCCACCTTACCTAAGATAACCTTTTGTAAAGTCTTCATTTTACAGTCATGAACGATTTCAGTATAAACACGCCCATCCCGTTCAAATATTCCAAATACAGGTTGTTTTAAAGTGCCACGACCACGTTTTAACTTCCCATGAAAACCACGTTGTCGTTTAGCGCCAAAATAACTTTCATCCACTTTAATAGAACCTACAAATTTAGTTCTTAAATCTGTTTGATGACCATAAATGACTTCCCTAAAAAGCATGTACCAATAGTTGATCGTATTGCGATTTAAATTAAGTAATAATGCAGTTTTAGAAGCGGGAATATCAATGCAAAAGCATTGAATGATTTTTTTAATCTTGTAGTGACTTAATTTACTGTTTTTTATCATGATTACAGACTATAGCTGATTACTTAACTCTTCAGTACACCAAAGACCTTAAAGAATCGAATTTTACAGGTATTTTTACGTGCTGATATTTTTAGAATTTAGCTATAACATAACTAGTCTGCTAGTCTAGAGCCTAATTAAATTTAACCAGCATAAAAAACAGAGCTCTAAAACTCTGTTTTTATTACTTTTGAATGAATACAAATATTAACCAAAACGACCCGTAATATAGGCTTCAGTCAATTGATGATCTGGCTGCGTGAAGACTTTTTCTGTCGAGTTCACCTCAATCAAATCCCCCAAATGGAAATAAGCGGTACGATCAGATACACGTGCGGCCTGCTGCATCGAGTGCGTCACAATTGCAATGGTGTATTGATTCGACAACTCTGAAATTAATTCTTCCACTTTTGCCGTTGCAATTGGGTCTAGTGCAGAACACGGTTCATCCATCAAAATCACTTCAGGAGAAACAGCAATGGTACGCGCAATACATAAACGCTGTTGCTGACCACCAGAAAGACCTGTACCCGGTTGGTTCAAACGGTCTTTCACTTCATCCCACAGACCGGCTTTACGCAAACTATTTTCAACAATTTCTTCCATGTCATATTTGTCACGTGCCAAACCATGCAGTTTCGGGCCATAAGCAACGTTATCAAAAATCGACTTTGGAAATGGGTTCGGTTTTTGGAACACCATACCCACTTGGGCACGCAATAACACCACATCCAAATTTGGATCATAAATGTCTTGGTTATCCAACATCACGTTGCCAGTAACACGACACGAGTCGATCGTGTCATTCATACGGTTTAAAGTCCGTAAAAATGTTGACTTACCGCAACCTGACGGACCAATGAAAGCAATTACTTCATTTTCATAAATGTTGAGATCAATGCCTTTAATCGCTTCCGTTTCGCCATAGTAAACATGCACATCATTGGTGCTGATTTTTACACTGGTCGATTTTTCATCTTTCTTTGGACTTGCTTGTGTATCGAACTGTGAAACGAACGATGTCGACGTTTGCGTTTGACTGCCTTGAGCAGAAGTAAATTGGGTGTGTTCTTGATTCACGGACTTATCCTGATCTAAGGAATTCTTTTTAGATGTAGCGACTGTATTCATATCATGCTCTCTCTTACCAGCGTACTTCAAATTTCTTACGTAACCAGATCGCTAAACTATTTAGGCTGATCATGAGAGCAAGAAGTACAATGATTGCTGCCGAAGTACGTGCTTCAAAGAAGTTACGTAATTCATTACCTTGCCATAAGAAAATTTGTACAGGTAAGGCAGTCGATTGATCTAATGGTGTAGCAGGTACACTGGCCACAAAGGCACTCATACCAATCAATAATAATGGTGCTGTTTCACCTAAAGCCTGTGCAACACCAATGATCCCGCCGGTTAAGATCCCCGGTAATGCGAGTGGTAATACATGGTGAAATACGGTTTGTATACGTGAAGCCCCCAAACCGAGCGCAGCTTGACGAATCGAAGGTGGTACAGCTTTAAGTGATGCACGAGTGGTAATAATTACCGTTGGTAAAGTCATTAAACTCAGAACCAAACCACCAACCACAGGTGCAGATAATGGCATGTGCATCCAGCCAATAAAGATCGCCGCACCCAACAAACCAAAGACAATTGAAGGAACTGCTGCAAGATTGTTAATGTTCACTTCAATCACATCAGTGATCCAGTTTTTAGGTGCAAATTCTTCAAGGTAGATCGCAGATGCTACACCGATTGGGATCGCAATCAAGATCACAATCAACATCATAAACAATGAACCCATAAATGCACCAGCAAGCCCTGAAGTTGCAGGTGAACTACGTGAGTCCGGATTTGTAAAGATATCCGTATTAAAGGTGCTGTTTATCACACCGTCTGCTTTTAATTTGTCTGCAAGCTGACGAACTTCAGGACTCAACTGTTGCTGCTCATCTGGCAGGCTACGGTCAATATTTCCTGCTAGCCATACATCGACATTGGCATCTGCAAGAATTTTCAAGTCCTGCTTTTTACCAATTAACGATGGATCTTCAAGCACCATATCACGTAGGCGATAGGCTTCTGAGCTGGTGTAAAGGCTATTTAAGTCATCACGTTGCGATGCAATCGCAGAATCTTTGGCAATGATGCCATTTACGATCAATGCATCCCAATCCACTATCCCCATTTCAGTTTGCCAAGCGATGTAACGCTCTTGATACTGTGCTGGGGATTCCCCTTGTTTTTGTACAGGCTTCGCACCAACATTCACAATGGCAGGATCAAAATACACTGGTACAGTCATGCTGCTTTGCCAGAATGCCGGTAAACCTTTGGCTAAAATACTGCCGAAGAGCAAAACAACAAACAGTAGACCTGTCACTACAGCACTAAAGCCCAGTACACGGAAAGTTTTTTCTTTACGATGACGTTTTGCCAGTGAGCTTTCGATGATTTTTTTACGTTTCTCACGCAGCGCTTCGGCAGCTTGTGGATCAAAACCTTGATCCATATTGGATGTATTTGTCGTACTCATTCGTATTGCTCACGGTATTTACGCACAATGTACAGTGCAACAATATTCAGGCCTAAAGTGATCACAAAGAGTGTCAAACCAAGGGCAAAGGCAACCAATGCTTGCGGGCTGGCAAAGTCTGTATCACCTGTCAGTTGGTTGACAATGGTAATGGTCACAGTCGAAACGGCTTCAAGTGGGTTAATGTGCAGCAATGGACTGTTCCCTGCTGCAAGTACCACGATCATGGTTTCACCAATTGCACGAGATGCTGCCAATAAGAATGCCCCGATAATCCCCGGTAATGCCGCAGGAATCACCACTTGTCGAATGGTTTCTGATTTTGTTGCTCCTAGCCCCAATGAACCATCTCGTAGTGCACGTGGGACTTGAGTAATGATGTCATCTGACAAAGAGGATACAAACGGGATAATCATAATCCCCATGACAAAGCCAGCGGTCAGCGCACTTGTGGCATTAATATCTAAACCAATCATTGCTCCAAAGTCTTTGGCAAATGGGCCAATCACCATTAAGGCAAAAACACCATACACAATGGTCGGAATACCAGCCAAAACTTCAATCGCAGGCTTTGCCCATGAACGGAAACTTGGTTTGGCATATTCGGCAAGATAAATCGCAATCATTAAACCAACAGGCACCGCAACCAAAAGTGCGATACCACTGACCATCAGAGTTCCCCACAGTAATGGAAGTAGGCCATAACTGCCTTCTGCATTACCCGTGGTACTAAATCCTGGGTTCCATTCAGTGCCAAAGAAGAAGTCCAATGGACTGACAAAGCTAAAAAAGCGCATCGCCTCACTGAACATCGACATCACAATACCGACTGTTGTCAGAATTGCGACACCTGAACATAAAGCCAAGGCAACATTAATCACTTTTTCAACTTGATTACGTGCACGATATTTTTCTGCAATGCGGCGTTTAGCCATCACTAAACCAATCAATGCCGCACAAATCACAACTGCAAGTTTTGCAAATGAACCAATGTTTTCAATTTTCTTTAATTGTTCTGCTGCTGCAAGTTCATACGCAGCTGGTGTATCACTAACCCCAAAACCTGACGCAATCGCCTGTACTCGATCCACCATCACACTGGTCGTTGCAGGATCTAAACTTGAACGAATATTTTCAGGGACATTATTTAAAATAACATGCTGAAAAATACTTGGCTCAATTAAGTTCCACACAATGAGAATTAGAAAAGCGGGAATTCCACACCAGAGCGTGACCAAGACACCATAGTAACCCGGTCTTGAATGTAGCATTGCTGAGTTATTGCCTTTGCCTGCAAGTTTACGACTTTTGGTCAGTCCAACTTGATAAGCAACTGCAATGATTGCGAGCAATACACCAATGAGTAGCAGATTCATGTAATCTCCACTGTTTTTTCAACGCACTATTGTTGAAAAAACTGTTTCTTTGCAAAAAACCGATGGCAGGTCATCCCTGCCATCGGCTGTTTTATTCCTATTATTTAACTGCTTTACCAGCTTTAAAGTTTGCAAGAACTGCTGCGCGTTCTTTATCTGACATTGAAATCAGACCTGCTTTTTCAAGCTTAGAACCTTTTCCTGACACTTTTTTGCTTAGGAAGAATTCTGTGTATTCTTTTAAGCCTTTGATTGATTTCAAGTGTTCGCCTTTCACGTAGAAGAACAATGGACGTGATACAGGGTAAGAACCATTTAGAATAGTTTTCTCAGATGGCGCCACGTTGTTCACTGTTGCTACACGTAATTTGTCACGGTTTTGATCATAGAAACCTAAACCAAATACACCTACTGCATTTGGAGAGGTTTTTAAGCGTGCCAAAGTTTCAGTGTAGTCGCCTGCAATTTCAATAACGCGACCATCTTTACGGAAGGTTGAACATGCTTTCTTTTGTGCATCTTTATCAAGCGCTTTGATCGCTGCATATGTTTCACAGCCCGCATCCACCATTCTCTCTTGGAACACTTCACGCGTACCGTGATTCGATGCTGGAATCACCAAAGTGATCGCTTCATTTGGCAGTGTTGGATCGATTTGATTCCAACGTGTGTATGGGTTTGCAACCATTTTACCTTTTGATGGTAATTCAGCTGCTAGTGCTGCATAAACGTGTTGTGGACGAAGTTTAAATGCTGCTTTTTTTGCATTTGAGGCAAATACAATACCGTCATAACCGACTTTAATTTCAAGAACTTGGTTTACACCCGCTTTTTTACAAGCAGCAAGTTCTGTATCTTTAATTTTACGAGAAGCGTTTGCAATATCGATGGTATTGTCACCAACGCCATTACAAAATTGTTTTAAACCACCTGAAGTACCACCTGAACCAACAACTGGCGCTTTAAATTGTGGGAATGTGTTACCAAACTCTTCTGCAACAATACTTGCGTATGGCAATACAGTTGAAGAACCAGCAATCTGAATCGTGTCACGAGCTGCGTTTGCAGTCGTTGCTACAGTTGCCCCAGTAATTGCTACAGCAAGTGCAATATGATTTAAGCGCATTCTCATCTCTCTTTATTGATGCATTTATTGGAGTACGCCACTTTTTATAAAGTCTTGTACTTTTTCGATATCTGCATTTTGATTTTAGAGTATGACAATTAGGTTACATCTTTATGACGCTTTGATGATAATTAATGAGTGCTCTTTGATTCAAAAATAATTTCTTAATTTTCAATGTGTAATAAAATTTATCAAAGTATATTTTTGATTTAAATCTTCTTTTAAATTGGTAATATTTCATTTCATTGTCATATTTTGTCTTCATTCATTGCCATAAAACCTTATTAATCCGCATTAAAATTTAAAAAATGTCGAAATAATATGACTAAAAAATTAAAAATAATCGCGATTTTTTTATCCGTATTGCTGATCTCTCCATATTTAAAAATCACAAACGATGAAGACAAGATTATTTTAGACTCATTTCACTGCCTTTTTATCCCAATAAGGACTTAAAAAAATCCACTAAAAACCCAAAAAATAAAAAGGAGACCATTCGGTCTCCTCTTCTCACACTCACAATCAATTAATCAATTGCAGGTGTATATGTACCATCTGCGATTGGGCCTTTGATACGATCCGCTTCTGCAAGCACCAATGCAAGCAAGTTCTTCACGTTATCTAAGGTCGCAACTGGACTTAAAGTGGTCATTTTCAAAGACTGAACCTGACCCACTTTAGTCACACCAATATTCGCTTCACCACGCGCAAACAATTCATCTGCAACGTTTTGGTTCAACGTATCCAGCAATTCAGCTGGATAACCTGCTGGCACTACACGGAACAAGACCGATGCAAATTGCGGATCGACCAACATTTCCAGACCATCAGTTGCATTAATATAATCTGCAACATCACGTGTCAATTTCACACCGTGGTCAATCATCGAACCGTAAAGTTCTTCACCAAGTGCTTCAACCGTCATCCACAATTTCAACGCATCAAAACGGCGCGTAGTTTGCAATGACTTAGACACCAAGTTTGGAACACCATGCTCTTCATCATAAGCCGAGTTTAGATACTCAGCTTCATAATGCATGAAACGGTAGTTCGCTTCGTCTTTCAGCAAGAATGCGCCACATGAAATCGTTTGGAAATAATGCTTATGGAAATCCAGTGTTACTGAGTCAGACAACTCGATACCATCTAACATTGAACGATAGTCATTTGAAAGAATCAGTGCACCACCCCATGCTGCGTCGATGTGCATCCACGCGCCATATTTGTTGGTGATTTCACGAATTTCTTTCAATGGATCAATCGCGCCTGCATCAGTGGTACCTGCAGTCGCCACCACACATGCCACAATTTTGCCTTCAGACTGAAGGTGCGCCATGGTTTTTTCAAGCGCGTCCATGTCCATGCGTGCATTTGCATCGACTGGAACAGTCACAACAGATTGGAAGCCCATGCCCATCATCGCCATGTTCTTTTGCACAGAGAAATGCGCATTTTCAGAACAAATGACTTTAACGTTGCGCATCGCCTCATTTGGCACGCCATCACGCTGAACCGACCACAGATTGCCGTTTTCGTCTTTCCAGTTTTTAGCAATACATGCATCACGTGCAAGCAAAACGCCCATTAAGTTTGACTGTGTACCGCCAGAGGTGAATACACCTGCTTGACCTGCACCGTAACCAACTTTTTGACGCAGCCAATCAATTAACTGCACTTCCATCAATGAACCTGCTGGGCTTTGATCCCATGAGTCCATCGATTGGTTTGTTGCATTAATTAACACCTCCGCGATTTGACTCGTCACCATGGTTGGACAATGCAAATGCGCAAGTGAATGTGGGTGATGTACTTTTAAGCTTTTGTTAAGGAAAAGCTCAACCATACGATCTAGCGATTTTTGTACACCCATGCCTTCTTTAGAAGGATTAAATGCAATTGCACTGCGAAGCTCTTTGATGCTACCGCCAGTGTACATTTTGTCATTTTGCAACCATGCAGAAACGGCTTTTACCGCTTCGCCCATTGCTGACTGGTAATCAGCAATGGATTGTGCATCATTGCAGAATAACGCTTTACGATGTTCTGCAAAATCAACCATTACGCGCCTCGAACTGCAACTAGAGCTTCAGCAAGTGCTTTTTTGAAGCGGACAATCACTTCTTTACATTCAGCTTGATTAATGATCAATGGGCAAAGTAAACGAATGACTGTGCCATTACGACCACCTTTTTCTAACAACAATTTGTTGTTAAAGCATGCTGCTTGAATCGCTGCTGCCAATTGAGAATCACCCGGTAAAGACCCCATGTGATCTGCTTTTTGGCGTTCATCTACGATTTCAATACCAATCATCAAACCACGGCCGCGTACGTTACCGATACATGGGAATTCCACCGCTAATTTTTTCATTTCAGCTTGAAGGAAATCACCACGCTCTTGCGCGTTTTGCGCCAAGTTTTGTTCTTTAATGGTTTTGATCGTTGCAAGACCAGTACCCATCGCAAGCTGGTTACCACGGAAAGTACCGGTGTGACCCGCTGGTTGCCATGCATCAAACTTACGTTTAATACCTAACACTGCAAGCGGTAAGCTACCACCCACTGCTTTAGACATAACCACTACGTCTGGTTCAATCCCTGCATGTTCGAACGCAAACATTTTACCTGAACGACCAAAGCCTGCTTGAACTTCATCCAAAATCAATACGATGTTGTGCTTTTCAGTGACTTCGCGGATTTTCTTTAACCATTTTACTGGTGCAGTAACAACACCACCTTCACCTTGAATCGCTTCAAGAATCACAGCTGCTGGTTTAGTTACACCGCTCTCGACATCTTCAATGAAGTTTTCGAAATAATAAGTTAATGCATCAACACCCGCTTCACCGCCAATACCCAATGGGCAACGGTATTCATGCGGATATGGCATAAATTGTACACCTGGCATTAAGCCATTCACTGCATTCTTCGCTGACAAGTTACCTGTCATGGCTAAAGAACCGTGAGTCATACCATGGTAACCACCTGAGAAGCTGATTACTGAACTACGACCAGTGTAGGTTTTTGCTAATTTAATTGCTGCCTCTGTACCATCTGCACCAGATGGACCACAGAACTGGAGGCAATACTCTTCTTTACCACCCGGTAATTGCTCAAGTAGTGCTTCAGTGAAGGCATCTTTTAAAGGCGTTGTTAAATCCAAAGTATGCAATGAGAGTCCACTTGCAAGTGTGTCTTGGATACTTTGAATGACCGCAGGGTGATTATGGCCTAATGCCAGTGTCCCTGCCCCAGCTAAACAATCGAGGTACTCTGTACCTTCAACATCAGTAACCCAGCAGCCTAACGCTTTGGCTATCGCAAGTGGAAGTTTACGTGGATAGCTACGAACATTGGATTCCATCTGACTTTGGCGAGTCAGGTAGTATTCGTTAGTAGAATTAGTGGCAGGATTTACAGAAGAAACGCTCATATCGAATTACCATCTCTGATATGGGTTGAAAGAAATAAGTCGGGTGACTTGCGGTCCTTTGACTCGGTGCTTTATAGATTCCAGTTAGTTTTAAGAGCTCTTTGTGTAATGGCTAACTAGACGGCGGATGATACAGTCTTTTTCAAAAAAATAAATCACTTTTATGATCAAATAAAAGGATAATTCTGCAAATAAACACATCAGTCTTATCAATAGCCTGAATTATCATCTTACTCTGTGACAAAACAAAGAAAAGCCCTTTATTTTAGGCTTTTTTAAAACTTATGAGTGATTATTGTAAACTTCATTTAAATAAACATTTAACCATTTGATTATTAAATATTTAAATGATTATTTACTTTTGATTTTTTGTTCAAAAAATTACAATCTCACCACATATTTTCCTTTAATCCATCACATTCACATTTTAAGATGTAGAAATCGGCTAAATTAGCAATTTTAAAGAAGAATAGGTCAAATAATGCGTAAAATTATCTTATCAACTGTATTTTTAGCATCTAGTCTGAGCTTACCCATTCTTGCTCAGGCAGCAGACCCTCTCAATTATAACTTAGTAAACATTCAGTCAGACGCAACACGACAAGTATCTAATGATGAAATGAATGCTGTTTTATACATTGAAAAGTCCAATAAACAGCCTGCTGAACTTGCTACACAAATCAATCAATTGATGACTCAAGCGGTCAACACTTCGCGTAAATACCCGATGGTGAAAATTGAAACAGGCTCACAAACGACTTATCCCATTTATGACAATGACAACCGAAAGCTGAAAGAATGGCGTGGTCGTGCCGAAATTCGCCTTGAAAGCACCGACTTTAAAGCTGCGAGTCAATTAATCAGCGAATTGCAGCAAAACTTCCAAACTCAATCCATCAACTTCTCTGTATCTGATGCACAGCGTAAAAAAGTTGAAAATGAACTGATGGTCGAAGCCTCTAAAAACTTCCAGCAACGTGCTCAAGCTTTGACTCAAGCATGGAACAAATCTGGCTATAATTTGGTGAATCTTAATTTAAATACCAACAATTACAGCAACCCAATTTCACCACGCATCTCGATGATGAAAGCAGCAGCTCCAGCAGATATGGTTGCAGAACAAGCCATGGTAGGCGGTGAATCTAAAATTTCTGTCAATGCGAATGGTGCGATTCAGTTTAAATAATTATTTCACTGTTCAGATAAGACCGTGTACAAGCACGGTTTTATTTTACCTATGATAAAAATTTAAGAGTCTATTAACTGTCTAGACTCTTATTTTGACCGAATCAAAAATTGAATCAAAAAAAACAGCTCCGAAGAGCTGTTTTTTTTAAATTTGAATTAATAGATCGCCATGTGATTACGATGAATCATTTCAAGAGATCGTGCTTCACCCAACACTTGATGAACTTTGTCTGAAGCCAAACCTTTGACGATTTCAGCAGAGCGTGAACTAAAGTTGACCCGACCGACAGCTACGCGATGTCCTGCTGTATCGACGCATTCCACAACATCACCACGTTCAAAATGTCCTTCAATTGCTTTCACACCAACAGGCAATAGACTCCGGTGATTATCACGAATCGCTTTCACTGCACCATCATCAATCACCAGACGACCTGCGGTTTGCAAGTGTGCTGCTAACCATTGCTGATGTGCTGTTACGCGGTCATTATCGGTAATAAATAACGTACCCAGTAACTCACCTGCCATCACCCGTGACAGCACATTATCGCTATCACCACTGGCAATCACAGTTGGACAACCTGACTTTGCCGCCAAACGCGCTGCGCGAACTTTGGTCAACATACCACCACGACCAAATTTACCACCACCACCAGCCATATCGAACAAGGTTTCATCCATGGCACGAACCGTATGGAACAGTTTTGCATCTGGATTCGAACGTGGGTCTGAGTCAAACATGCCTTCTTGGTCGGTTAAAATCACTAACAAGTCTGCATGTACTTGACCAGCAACCATCGCCGCCAAAGTATCGTTATCACCAAAGCGAATTTCATCGGTCGATACCGTGTCATTTTCATTGATGACTGGAATGACACGCCAGTCGATCAAGTGTTGCAACGCATCACATGAGTTCAAATAACGGCGACGATCAGCCAAATCATCATGGGTTAACAATACTTGAGCCGTGCGGATAGAACGTTGTTCCAATACACTCGACCAAGTATGAATGAGGCCCATCTGACCAATGGCTGCACAAGCTTGTAGACTGGGTAGATCGGTGGGTCGGCTGTCCAAATTCATCCGCACCATCCCCTCAGCCACAGCTCCGGAAGACACAAGAATGATCTCGTGTCCTGCATTGTGTAGTTCTGCAATTTGACCCGCCCAATGCGATATCGCGTCCAGATCTAACCCTTTTCCGTTTGCTGTGAGTAGAGATGATCCGATTTTAACAACGATACGTTTACAACCCTTGAGCTGACGTTGCCCATCTACCACTTCTATCATCTTGTCCTCAGACTTATTTGCTTTGACTCTTCTTCAGCAATTAACGTACGTAGTACGATTCTGCTTCATCTTCACCATCATCATCTTCATCATCAAAGTCTTCACCTTGACCTGCTAGACGTTGTTGACGGCGCATTTCACGATATGCTTCTTTCGCAGCAATCGTTTGCTCACGCGTTTCAGCTTCAAGCTGATCACGGAATTCTTTCATTTCTGCTGCATATTCAGGATCTTCAACTTCACGTTCGCGTTGTTGTTCAATCTGATCCATCAAGTAGTACACCACATCTTTAGTGCCTTCAAAGGTTAAACCTGAAGTTTTAAAGACTGGGCCTTCCCATTTCAATTCAGCCAGAATGTGATCACACCATTCTTCACGTGTATCATCTGCCAATTGATCGACTTTGTTCAGTACCAATACAATGGGTAATTTTGAAAGTGTTGGAGAGAATTTTTTCAACTCTTCCAAAATCGCTTTGGCATTGTACGCAGGGTCAGAACCATCAATTGGCTGAACATCGACAATGTGCAATAAAATACGGGTACGTGCCAAATGTTTCAGGAAGCGAATACCTAAACCTGCACCTTCTGCCGCACCTTCGATTAGCCCCGGAATATCCGCCATCACGAATGAACGATGGCTGTCAGCGTCAACCACGCCAAGGTTAGGCACCATGGTAGTAAATGGATAATCTGCCACTTTTGGTTTTGCGGCTGAAACTGCACGGATAAAGGTTGATTTGCCCGCATTTGGCATACCCAACAGACCTACATCTGCAAGTACTTTTAATTCAAGGCGAATTTCACGGAATTCACCTTTTGTGCCGTGTGTACATTTACGTGGAGAACGGTTGGTTGAAGATTTGAAGTGAGTATTCCCCAAACCACCTTCACCACCTGCTGCCACTAACACACGCTGACCGTCAGCCACTAAGTCGCCGATGATATCGCCAGATTCTGTATCTACAATTGTTGTGCCCACTGGAACGAGCAATACGGTATCTTCACCGCCACGGCCTGAGCAGTTCGCACCGCGGCCATTTTTAGCACGTTCTGCACGGAATTTACGTGTATAACGATAATCTACAAGGGTACTTGTGTCGTTGTCGGCTTGTACAAATACATTACCGCCACGCCCACCATCACCACCATCTGGACCACCAAATGGTACGAATTTTTCACGGCGAAAACTGGCTACGCCATTGCCACCGTCGCCAGCCTCTACGGTAATGACTGCTTCATCAACAAAGCGCATGTTTGCCAATCCTCTAAAAACTTTAAAACCGCTTATTCTGCCATATTTTAAAGAATTTCTCGAATAATATTATTCAGTAATCCTATAAATGCCATTCATCTTCAGCATTGAACGATCTTTTTCGACACGCCTAGCATTTTTTGAAAATTATTCTATGTGTATTAAAAATTTATGAATGACATAGAGCTGACTTTTAAGAATAAAAATGAGCTATTTACGTGCATTTTCTTTGGCTTCGGCAATGTCAGGCAAACTCTTTTCAATCCACCCAATCAAATACATCAATTTTTCGGCAGCTTGCGAACCAGTCATGGTCAGTTGATATTCCACTTTCGGCGGCACAACCGGATAAACCGTGCGCAAGATAAAACCATCTCGCTCCAACATTTTTAAAGTTTGCGCGAGCATTTTTTCACTCACCCCTTCTATACGCTGCTTTAACTCACTAAAACGATGCACACCTTCCGTTAAGCATCGTAATACGAGCACAGACCATTTATTAGTGAGGTGTTCCAATATTTCACGTGATGGACAATTTGTGGATAAAACTTGTCCAAGCAATTTACTTGTCGCATAGGCATTCATTAATTCTTTCCCTCAAGCCATTAACTTACTTTTTGGCATGTACTTACATTTAGTAAGTTATCAGATTAAGATTTATCCATCAAGATCATTTATTCAACAAAAAGGGTTTGAAAATGAAAATTGCAATTACAGGTGCGACAGGCCAACTTGGACAATTGGTCATTCACTATTTACTCAAAGAACAAGCAGCAGCCAATATTATCGCTTTGGTACGTTCTCCAGAAAAAGCCGTTGACTTAAAATTACAAGGTATTGAAGTCCGTCACTTTGATTATGATGTGCCAGAAACATTGCTCCCTGCTTTGCACGGTATTGATAAATTGCTACTGATTTCTGCCAATGAGGTTGGCCGTCGCACACCACAACATAAAGCTGTGATTGATGCTGCCAAAGCCGCGCATGTACCTTATATCGCTTACACCAGTTTATTACGTGCCAATACATCAAAATTAGGGTTATCTCAAGAACACCGTGAAACTGAAAATCTGATTCAAGCCAGTGGTTTAAGCTATACTTTTTTACGCAACAATTGGTATATCGAAAATTATTTAACTGCGATTGCTCATGTTATCGAAACAGGCACTTTATTGGGTGCTGCTCAACAAGGTCGAATCAATGCTGCGACCCGTGCTAACTATGCTGAAGCTGCGGCAAAAGTGCTTACAAGCACTGGTCATGAGAATAAAACCTATGAACTGGCCAGCTCTGAAAGTTTTACGCTAACAGACTTAGCCCAAACCATAACAGAGCTTTCAGGTAAAGCTGTTCATTATCAAAATCTCTCGGCGGCCGATTATACCCAAAGACTTTTACAAGCTGGCTTGCCTAAAAGTTTGGTGGATGTGATTGTCGATGCCGATCTACATACTGCTGAGGGTGCCATGTACAGTATAGATAAAACCCTTGAACAGCTGATTGGTCATCCAACCACTTCGCTTCAAGAGGCGGTAAAAGCAGCCTTTCACTGAGCGACTAAGGACGCAGATTTTTCAGTGGTAAATCCATCTTCATATTGAGATTAGCCTTGGTATTCCGCTCTGCGTTATACATGGTTGCATTAAAACTGGCGATTTTTCGCATGGTCATCGGATCATTCAGTTTTAACTGTGGTGCAAATTTGTGTACCACATGCAAACCCACCATTTCATTAAACTGCAAATGCACAGGCCCATTAAAATTAATTCGAACTGGAAGCTGATAGCTTTGCTTTAAATGAAATGGCACATCCAACTGGATTGGAATATCTATTTTTAACGGCAGTTTCGGTACTAATTCATTTTTAACCACCAAATCTGTTGTGGCTTCTAAAGGCATAGTCTGATTAATTTTAATTTTGGTCAGATAATCAATATTCACAGCAATGGGCACTTCAACGCTAAATTGAAGATTCGCCAAATATTTTCCTTTTAAAGGTAATTGTAGCTGACGGTCCAAGTCAATTTGAGTCTCTAAAGTACCAATGGACTGGGTTTGTAAATAATTGCCCACAGAAATTTTGGTCGGCAATGAATGGGATAATTGAATATCGGCATGATTTGCATGTACCTGCATCGAAGCATAAATATTTAGGCTCTAGACTAGCAGATTTATACTTAATTTTATCTAATGATGTTCCACAACTCAGTTGCTAACTCATTAGGT
>NZ_JBLZXR010000131.1:0-3943 GCF_050285345.1 Acinetobacter sp. | reverse complement strand
TTTCTATGACTTTGTCTTTAAAATCTTTTGAATATCCCATATCTCTATTGTTCTATAGTTTTTAGGATTTAGCTATATCCTACCTTTCGGACTACTTGCGGTGATCTCACCGCAACACGAACAGATTTGGGAGGTGAAACTCTCATTGACTTCTTCAAACAATACGCCTGCGTTCTCGCATTTATACTTGAGCATTGTTTTTAGTGCCGAAAATCCTGTGTCTAAAACAGATTTCGCCATTTTAGTTTTTACGAGTCTCTTGGCACTGAGATCACCAACAACAATCAATGCATTTTCCTTAACAAGCAGGGTACTTGCCTTATGCAAATGATCTTTACGACAATTTGCAATCTTAGCGTGTAATGCACGTACATGCTTCTTGTTGTTTGCTCGTTGAGCAATAGCTAGTTTCTGTTCATATTTTCGATAGAATTTAGGATTTGAAATCACTGTACCATCTGAACACGTAGCAAGATCTTTTAACCCTAGATCAATACCTATGGCTTTAGTTGAAGTCGGTTTATCTTGCTTTGCTGTATTTACCACAAGGCACACATACCAACGCCCACGGCTATCCTCAACAAATGAGCCTGTTCTAACGCTGTATTTGCTTAAGCCGTAGCTATCCCAAATTTTGAATTGATGTTTACCATATTGAACATATCCATCAGCGTATTTGATCGCTACTTTCTTAAACGGTATCCATCCAAGTGATCTTCTTGCAGATTTCTTGTTACTCACACGCCATTTAAGTTTGGCTTTTTTGAACTGCTTTCTGCGTGTGACTAATTCTTCGGTGACAGCCTGAATGGTTTGGCTGTGCAAATTAAGCAGTTTTGATGCGCCTTTGGTGTATTGAGCAATATCAAATGCAGATAGAAATCCACCTGTTCTTTTTAGGTGTTTAAAGCTTAAATCATTCACATAATTCCAAACAAAATTCACCTCAGATGCTAATTGAATCAGCACCTTTGCATGTTGGTCTTTTATGCGAAGTTTAAGTGTTTTCATGTGCTTATTTTAACAATAATATTTTAAGTAATGAGCAACAAAGATATTTAATACGACATTCCATGTCGTATGGCTTACGCCAGTCACTTATATCCATGCCTTTAAAGACACGGTTTTACGCTCGATTTGATCTTATTCCAAGTCTTGTACAAACGCTGCAATTAAAGCAATAACCAATTCAGGCTGCTCTTTATGCGGCATATGATGCAAGCCTTCTAATATCTGTAGTTCTGCCTGTCCGCCAATCCCTGCAAAAATTTGCTGTGGCTGTGCTGTGGTTCCATACTCATCCAACTCCCCATGAATCACCAAAGTTGGACAATCGACCTCACTCACAATAGCAGCCAAATTCCAATCACGAAAAGCCGGTGATAACCACGTTTCTGTCCATGCATTTAATACCCACTGTGCTTTATCACCATGATAACGGGCTAAACGATCAATTTGTCCCGCCTGCTCAAAGCCCAATTTGGCTTCACGTATCCCCGCTAAAGTCAGTTCTTCAACTTCAAATTGTGCTGCAATCGTGATGAGACCAACGCAACGTTCCGGATAAGTAGCCGCAATTACCACAGACATGCCACCACCAACGCTATGCCCCATAATCAAAAATTGATCAATATGAAAATGGTCGAGTACCGTTTTAAAGACTTGCTCAGCTTCTGTGATGACAAAATCGACGTTTAAAAGATCTGGATGTGGACTGGATTGTCCAAAACCCAAACGGTCATACGCATAGACTGTTCGCCCAGTTGCTGCCGCCAATTGACGTGGAAAATCACGCCATAAATCCACACTCCCCAGTGAATCATGCATTAAAACAATCGGTGCTAGGTCACTCTCTTTATGAGTTGGACACCATATTTTGACATAAATTTTCTGATTTTTAGCTGCAATAAATGTGCTCGTTTCCTGAATATTATCCACGGTATTCCTTTACGCTAAATGGTCACGAAGAAGCATCATCCAATAGTTTAGCGATGAAATAAAGTACTATACATTAGACGCAAAGGTCATAAAAAAGGGAGTAATCATACTCCCGATCTAACTTCAATGAAAAACTTAGGACACAAGTCGTGGTTTATTTGTCTGCTGATCAGATTTTTTTGCAAATTTCAGCACACCATCTTCAAATGACGCATGTTTCAATTCTTTACGATCCGCCAAATAATTATTGCTGACTTTCCAAGGCGCATGCTTACCTTGTTTCGGCATGACATCTGCTGCACGCGCAATATAACCCGAAGTTAAACTACCCATCACCGTATCCTCGAGCAATTCAGTTGCATCCCCCTGAGGAATTACTTGGTTAAAACCTTGGCTATCCATATAGTTCAATAATTTACAAATATATTCAGAAGCAATATCAACTTTTAAAGTCCATGAAGCATTGATATAACCAATAATCATTGCCATATTCGGTACATCACTCACCATAATACCGCGGTACAGCATGTGTTTTGAGGTATCTAAAGGCCGACCATCAATCGTCGCCTGAATTCCGCCAAGAATTTGAATATTTAGGCCTGTCGCAGAAACAATAATATCAGCATCCAAATGTTTACCTGATTTGAGTTGCACACCCGTTTCAGTGATGTGATCAATTTGATCCGTTTCAACCGATGCACGACCTTCACGTAAAATCTTAAATAAATCGCCATCTGGCACAACGCAAAGACGTTGATCCCAAGGGTTATAATCTGGGGTAAAGTGTTTCATATCTACTTTACCTTTTAACTGCAACTCAATGGATTTGAGTAAAAATTTACGCAGTAATTTAGGTTGTTTTTGCGCGACAGCATACACGGCACGTTGCACACCAATATTACGCGCACGTGTAAGTTTATAGGCAAGATCTTCAGGCAGCACCTTACGCATCTTGTCATAAATCAGATCCACAGACGGAATCGATGCAATATAAGTCGGTGAGCGTTGCAACATAGTCACATGCTCTGCTCCGCCCTTCGCCATCGCAGGAACTAACGTGATCGCGGTTGCACCACTGCCAATAATGACCACTTTCTTACCGGTATAGTTAAAATTTTCAGGCCAATGCTGAGGGTGAATAAATGTGCCTTTAAAGCATTCTTGTCCTGCAAAATCGGGCTGGAAACCTTGATCATAGTTATAATAACCCGTGCAACCAAAAACAAAATTTGCGACCCAAATGTGTTGTTTCTTTTTCGCATCTTCAATTACCACCGACCATTTACCTGTCGATGAATCATAATTGGCACTAAGCACACGGTGTTGAAAATGAATTTTTTGTTTCAGATTAAACTCATCAATAACTTCTGATAAATAGCCTTTAATGGATGGGCCATCTGCCAATACACTAGCTTTTTTCCACGGTTTAAAATTAAAACCAAAAGTCGACATATCCGAATCAGAACGAATCCCCGGATACTGAAATAAATCCCAAGTGCCGCCAAAACTTTCACGGCGCTCAATAATTTCAAATGAACGATTTGGACATTGTTTCGATAAATGTGCTGCTAAACCCACACCCGAAATCCCTGCACCAACAATTAAAATATCAACCTGCTTTTCCATATTGTTCTTTTAACCTACCTTTGATTTAGATTTATTAAAACATATTTTTGACAATGGGCAATGTCAGGTTTATGCAAATCACACATTTTTTTTATCTTTAAGGGACAATAATCAAGATTGTCAGACAATCATTTCTTACAAGCATTAAAAAAGGCCGGTTAAAAACCGACCTTTTTGAACAACGTACGCTGCTCTTCACGAAATTAGTTAACTTCGCGATCTACTAGCTCAACGTAAGCCATCGGCGCAGCATCACCTGCACGGAAGCCCGCTTTAAGAACACGTAGATAACCGCCGTTACGCTCTTTGTAACGAGGGCCAAGAACGGTAAATAATTTACCAACAGTTGCTGCTGAACGAGTACGAGCAAACGCTAAGC
>NZ_JBLZXR010000130.1:0-19481 GCF_050285345.1 Acinetobacter sp. | reverse complement strand
ATTCCATGTCGTATGGCTTACGCCAGTCGCTTATATCCTCGTGCTGAACCACGAGGTTTTACGCTCCAAGTGATAAACTTCAATCGTATTACTGCTGATCTCACTATCAAAGTCATACAGTTTATCTTCTAAATTTGCCTTAGAAAAAATCTTATTCGGATGGGTCACCAGCGGAATTAAAATCGCCCATTCACGGTTAGACAAATCCACATATTGCCCTTTATAGCGCGCCAAATGCTGCTCGACATCCAAAACAAGTTCACCATGTTTTAAAATTTTCTGGGTTACATCAAAAGCCACTGTCCCGGTGCGACGCAATAAAGCATGAATCCGCGCCAATAATTCATCAAACTCATAGGGTTTAATCAAATAATCATCGGCACCTTGGTTCAAGCCATCCACTCGATTTTGTAATTGATCACGTGCAGAAATAATTAACACCGGCAACTGCGGCAAAGTCTGACGGATTTGTTTCAGCACTTGCATACCATCCATCAGTGGCAGTCCTAAATCCAACAAAACAATATCAATTCCGCCTTGCTGAATTAATTTTAAACCATCAATGCCATTATTCACCCATTCCACCTCAAACTGCTGATAGTTCAACAGGGTTTTGGTCGATTCAGCAATCATGAAATCATCTTCAATAATGAGTATTTTGTGCATGGCTTATGTCCTGCTCTGAGCGCATGGTTGCAACATATCGTTCTTTTCATCAATCACCTGCGTTTGAATACCCAACAGGCTGAGCATTGATGGAAATAAATTATCCTGACTTAATTTTTGGCTTTTTTGTGCCATTAAACAAGTATATTGTGCCGAATTGTTTTTTTGCCAAGCCGGTGAAAACCACATCAACATCGGTACATGGGTTTGCTGCGTTGGGGCAATTGCATAAGGTGAACCATGTAAATATAGTCCATGTTCCCCAGTCGATTCACCATGATCTGACAAATACCACAATCCAGTTTGGTAGTTAGTTGTGGTTTTTAAAGTATTCATCAACTCACTCAGCACGTGGTCGGTATAGACAATACTATTGTCATAACTGTTAATTAATTCTACTGAGGTACAACCTTGAATCGCATTGCTATTACACGTCGGTTTAAATTTCTGAAATTCAGCTTTGCTGCGTTTGAAATAGGCAGGTCCATGGCTGCCCATTTGGTGCAATACAATCAAGCGTGGTGATGAATCCTGTTTTAGAATGGCTGCCAAATAGTCTTTTAACGCATCTACCAAAATTTCATCGAAGCATTCGCCATCTGCATCACACCATTTCTGTTTAAGCTTTGCTGAAAATTCATACTTTTCCACGCGGGTACAGGTGCCTTTACAACCTGAATTATTGTCTATCCACGTCACTTTATAGCCGGCGCGCTGTGCAATATCGAGTAAACCTTCCCGATGCCCTGCCAACTGTTCATCATATTCACTGCGTGACATACCAGAAAACATACACGGTACAGAAACCGCTGTTGCCGTTCCGCAAGAACTCACTTGATTAAAATTGATGATGTTTTGTTGGCTTAATTCAGGATTGGTATTTTTTCCATAACCATTCAAGGAAAAACTTTCCGCCCGTGCAGTTTCGCCAACCACCAAAACCATCAGTTTAGGCAACTGACCTTGGCTGACTTTTTCCACCAAATGTGCATCTTCACCATACTTCACCAAAGGTAAATTCTGTTTCGGCGCTTTTTTATGATAATAGGAAAATGTCGAAGTGATACTATTTTGTGGTGAAAGCATCCCTTTTAAATCACGGTGTTCACGAAACATTGCTGCGTAATCAACAAAATAGACAAACAATAATCCCACCATGACGATAAATGATAGCGCAATATTCAGCATTTTTTTGCCAAGGACGGTTCGCATGGCTTCAGGTCGAATAGGCAAGACCAAAGTAATGAAGACTGGTACGATCACCAGAGCAAAGGCCCAAGTAAAAAATTGTGGTGAAATTAAGTCACGCACTTCCTTGGCATCAGTCTGCATCATATTTTGCACTTGATCTGAAGTAATGGTGATGCCCAAACTATTCACAAAATAGGCACTAAACCCACCAATAACCAGCAACATACTGGCCAAAATTTTAAAATTCCAGCGCCATTGCAGCAATTGTATCAGCACATTGTACAGCGCGATCACAACGACAACAGTCGCTGCTAAAAACAGCCCTGCTTTAGCGCCCGTATAGGGGGTGAGTTGCTGAATCTGCTGATAAAAGGCGATGTTGAGCCCGACCCCGAGCCAAATGGCGAGCAGTAAATTAAGTTGGCTTAAACTCAGCTGCGGTAGTTTTTGCTGAATTTTATGAATGGCATTAAACATATTGGCATCAATTTTTATCTTTGATGCTTTAATCTAAAAATCTAAACTTAAGAATGTCTTAAAAGCTACATTTACCCATATAAAAAAAAGACCATGTCCCACATCGCCTTTTTGATGCTTCAAGTCTAAATCTTAAAGTTTAAACTCAAGACCTGTACCCACAACTGGGCGCACACGACACATCTTGCAACATGATGAAAATAATATTTGCATTGCTCTTTTAGAGTGTTAAGAAAAGTAAGACAGCAAAAATCGACATTAAGCTTTAATTTTTCTCATTTTTTTTGCAATTGTACCCATAAAAAAATCGGGCCTAAACTCAGTACGGCCAAAGCTGAAATTAAAAGCAAATAGGTGCTATAACCCAACTGATCAGCAACAATACCACTGATGCTATACAGTCCACCACTGACCGTGGCCATTAAAGCCACTTGAAAGGTAAAGTCGGTCGCGGCAAAATTTTTACGACTGTATTGCATCACCAAGGTCAGCATCACCACCAACAGCATGGCTGAAACCATATCTTCCGCGGCATTAATCAAATAAATCACCCATTCATGTATGGGCTGTTTGGCATCAAATTGCAGCGCAAGCCATGCATAGGCCAGCATCGTCAATATTTTTAAAATCGAATAGCTTATCAAGGCCTGTGCACGTGAAATATATTTCAGACTGAGCCCTGCCAGTCCTGCTCCGATCAAGGCTGCAACAGCACCCAGCATGCTGACATATACACCAATCTGACTAAAACTAAGCCCCATATCTACCATCAACGGTTTTAATAATGGCCCTGCTAAACCATCAACCAGTTTAAAACTCAGTAGTACGAACAGCCACATCTGCAAGGTTTGGGTTTCGGTAAAATAGGCCAGATAACGTTTGATCGCTTGTACAATAGTTTGCTGCTGATGTTTGGTTTCAGGTAAAGATGGCTCTGAAACCTTTACCTTCATCGGCTCTCGATACAATAAAATCGGTAAGCTATTGAGAAAAACCAGTGCCGCTAAACACAAAAATGTCGCTTGCCAATGCAACCAGTCCAAGACCCAGAGTACTGCGCCACCACCCACAATAAAACCCAGACGAGAACCAATCACCTGAAAAGTATTACCCCAATGCTGCTGATCATTTTTTAAAATATTCACTGCAAGCCCATCAGTTGCAATATCTTGTGTGGCACCCACCAAGTTCATGCTCAGCAATGTCATAAAAAACAGCAGCAGATAGATAGGCTGATTTAGGCTTTCAATCGGTAAAAAGGACAAGATGACCAAAACCACAATCGTCAGCAACTGCGTCGGTATAATCCAACTACGGTAATGTCCTTTTGTGTTTGAACCATGCTGATCGACCAGAGGTGCCCAAAAAAATTTGATTGACCACGGCAACATCAATAGCCCAAAACCACCAATATGGGTCAGCGATACGCCTTCCGCTCTTAAAATGACAGGCAAGGCATGGGTCATAAACCCCACAGGTAAACCTTGCGCCCAATACAGGGAAAAAAGTAAGAGATATAGCTGAGGAAGCTGAATCATGTATTTCTCTGCATTGAATGAGCAAAAATAAGCACTTAGAGTATAAAACTCTAAGCATTTTGCCAATGATCTGCAATCAGCTTCAACCTATGATAAAAGTCAAAGACAATGAACGTCGCAAGCAATACAGCAGGATGCTGCTCAGTAACACAGTTAAAAAAGAAGATAATAAAATGAAAAATTGTACCCTTCCCTTTCCTGAATTACCCGACCAAGTGCCATCGCGTGGTTCAGCTTTAACACGTCAGGTATTTAAAAAGATATTTTTAGCTCAAGGTTGGTGCTTTAGTGGTGAATTTCCTAACTTACCCAAGGCGGTTGCGATTATTTCACCGCATACCTCAAATATCGATGCATGGTATGGCTTCCTCGCCCTACTTGGTCTTGGCATCCGAATCACGATTTTCGGTAAAAATAGTTTGTTTCATACTCCACTCAAACCACTTTTAGAGTGGGTTGGAGTCATCCCAGTTAACCGAGAAAATCCACATGGCCTAACCCAAGAAGTTACAGAAATTGTGCAGTCACGGGACAAAATTTGGATTGGGATGGCGCCCGAAGGTACACGTAAAAGAGCCAATAAAATTCGTAGCGGTTTTTACTACATTGCTCATGAAGCTCAGATTCCAATCGTGATGTTTAGCTTTGATTATGCTGAAAAAACTATTCGCTGCTTAGGTGTCTTTTATCCGACAGGCGATTATGCGGTTGACCTTGAAAAAATCTTAAATCTCTATGATGGGCAATTTTCACCACGTAATCCTGAATGGTTGGCCCTACCGTTACAAAAGCACTGGAAAAAGCCCTAGCCAAAGCGTGTTTTTTTTGATCTGATGTGCAGCTTGTATAATTTACAATCAGATTTCAACATGAAACTTTCGCATTTTGTTATACCCAGCCTTTTAGTGCTTGGTTTAGCCGGTTGTGACTCTGCAACCAAAACTCCCACGACTACGACGAAAACGCCAGTAAAAGCACGTGAACCGATTATTGCTATTGCGCTCGGTGGTGGCGGTGCCAAAGGTTTTGCACATATTGGTGTCATTAAGGTGCTTGAATCACATGGCATTCAACCGAAAATTGTTACCGGTACCAGTGCCGGCAGTTTTGTGGGCAGCTTATATGCCAGCGGAAAATCACCTTATCAAATGCAGCAATTGGCACTCAATTTCAAAGAATCAGATATCCGAGATCTGACTTTAAATAGTCAAGGCGTGATTCAAGGTCAGAAGCTACAAGATTTTGTAAATAAGAGCATTGGCAATAAACCGATTGAACAATTCCCAAAACGCTTCGCTGCGGTGGCAACCCGTTTAGACAATGGTCATAAAACCGAATTTAACCGTGGTAACGCAGGCCAAGCGGTACGCGCATCTTGCAGTATTCCGAATGTTTTCGTGCCTGCCACCATTGCAGGTGTAAAATATGTTGATGGCGGCTTGGTCAGCCCAATTCCAGTCAAAACTGCACGTGATATGGGTGCAGATATTGTCATTGCGGTGGATATTTCAGCCCGTCCGGATGGCTCCAAAGCGGTTAGTATGTTTGGTTTGTTGGATCAAACCATTAATATCATGGGGCAACACAGCATTAATGAAGAACTGAAAAATGCCAATATCGTGATTCAACCTAAAGTTGGTCATATCGGCACACTAGATTTGAAATCGAGCAATGCCACGATTTTAGAAGGTGAAAAAGCCGCGCAGCTGAAAATCAAGAGCATTGAAAAAATGATCAGTGACTTTAGACAATCCCCAGCGGCCTTTAAACCTGCCCCGAAAGCCAGAATATAAATCAACGATTTTTTTAATATTCATTGGTTTATACATCTGCTACATTGATATAGATGTTGGTTCATCTATATCAATTACCCCATGATAAGAGTAGATGTATGGAATTTATTTTAGAACCGTGGCATTGGTTTGTTCTCGGCGTCGCCTTGATGATGTTCGAATTGATTTTGCCGTCTTTTGCTGCACTCTGGTTTGGTGTCTCGGCAATTTTGGTTGGTATTTTATATTGGATTTTCCCTTCGATGAGTTTTAATCTCCAAATCATCATCTGGATTATCTTGGCCATTTTATGCACCGTTTTATGGTTTAAATTTATCAAACCGCTTTCCACTGATAAAACCAAAGCAGGTCTTTCACGCGAAGCCACCATTGGACAAATTGGCATGGTGATCCAAACCCAACTTGAACATGGTTCTGTCAAAGTCCGTTTTCCCATGCCTGTATTAGGTTCCGATGAATGGCATTGCCGCACCCAAGACCAACTTCAAGTGGGTGATCGTGTGCGTGTCACCGATATTTTGGGCAATGATTTAGTCGTTCAACTGCATAGCAGCAACCACCCCCAATGACAATCTATAAATAAGTGAGTAATTAAATGTCTGGTGTTTCTATTGTTTTTTTAGCCTTTTTAGTTTTTGTGGCCGTCACCATTTTTAAAGGCGTGCGTATTGTTCCGCAAGGTTATAAATGGATTGTGCAGCGTCTCGGTAAATATCACGTGACCCTCAATCCGGGTCTGAACTTTGTCATTCCCTATATTGATGAAGTGGCATATAAAGTGACGACCAAAGACATCGTGCTCGATATTCCATCACAAGAAGTCATTACCCGCGATAACGCTGTACTGGTGATGAATGCTGTAGCGTACATCAATTTGACTACACCTGAAAAAGCTGTGTATGGCATTGAAAACTATACTTGGGCAATTCAAAATCTAGTACAAACGTCATTACGTTCTATAGTTGGTGAAATGGATCTGGATGATGCATTGTCTTCACGTGATCATATTAAAGCCAAACTTAAAGCCGCAATTTCTGATGATATTTCGGACTGGGGGATTACCCTTAAAACTGTAGAAATTCAGGATATTCAACCATCTCATACCATGCAAGCGGCGATGGAAGCCCAAGCGGCTGCGGAGCGTCAACGTCGTGCAACGGTAACCAAAGCTGATGGTGAAAAACAAGCAGCAATTTTGGAAGCTGATGGTCGTTTAGAGGCGTCACGTCGTGATGCAGAAGCTCAAGTCGTTTTAGCAGAATCTTCTCAGCGTGCGATTGAAATGGTGACCTCAGCCGTGGGTGACAAAGAGATTCCTGTGGCCTACTTGTTAGGTGAGCAATATGTTAAAGCCATGCAAGATATGGCGAAATCCAACAATGCCAAAACAGTGGTCTTACCTGCCGATGTACTCAATACCATTCGTGGCATAATGGGTCGTAATAATTAAAAACTCACTTCCTTTATTTTTAAATGGGCCGTTTTAATGGCCCATTTTTCTGCTAGACACGAAAAAGAAGGCAAAGTTTGTGAATTTATGTTTAAATTTCACGTTATTTTTTAGCGTTTCAGGACTTAAAACCTGATTTTTCCTACCGCGTTTAGGAAAAATCTCACTTAGTCCATCGTTTAAATGCAATTGTCCAACGCCAAAATGGATATCGTATGAGTTCCCTGAATCCCCCCCTAATCACATTTCTTTTTTATATTGTCGCCATGGTCGTGATTGGGTTACTTGCCTATCGTGCGACCAGTAACTTTTCAGACTACATTTTGGGTGGCCGACGATTAGGTAGCTTTGTCACAGCACTCTCTGCTGGTGCATCGGATATGAGTGGCTGGTTACTCATGGGTCTGCCCGGCGCTATTTATCTTTCGGGTTTATCTGAAATGTGGATTGCGATTGGTCTGGTGATTGGTGCCTGGCTCAACTGGCTACTGGTTGCAGGTCGTCTACGTGTCCATACAGAAGTCCAAAACAACTCGCTGACCCTGCCGGACTATTTCTCCAACCGCTTTAATGATCAGAAAAAAATCCTGCGTATCGTCTCTGCGGTGATTATTTTGATCTTCTTTGCGATCTACTGTGCTTCCGGCATGGTGGCAGGTGCGCGTTTATTTGAAAGCATGTTTGGTCTGTCTTACAGCACTGCACTTTGGATCAGTGCGATTGCCACTGTCAGTTATGTATTTATTGGTGGTTTCCTTGCAGTCAGCTGGACAGACACCATCCAAGCAGGCTTCATGATTTTTGCCCTGTTGTTGACACCAATTGTGGTGTTGCTGTCGTTCTCTGACCTGACTCAGTTTACCCTTGCACTTGAAGCAGCTCGCCCACAGGCCATGAATGTTTTGGGTGACTTAAGCTTTGTTGCTATCTTGTCGTTATTGGCATGGGGCTTAGGCTACTTTGGTCAACCGCATATTCTGGTCCGTTTCATGGCAGCGGATTCTGTGAAATCAATTCCAAATGCACGCCGTATTGGTATGACATGGATGACGCTATGTTTAGCTGGTGCAGTTGCTGCTGGTTTCTTCGGGATTGCTTATTTCCAGCAACATCCTGAACTTGCAGCGGTGGTGAATGCAAACCCTGAAACCGTCTTTATGGAATTGACCAAAATTCTGTTTAACCCCTGGATTGCCGGTGTGGTCTTAGCTGCAATTTTGGCTGCGATCATGAGTACGCTCAGTTGTCAGCTTTTGGTCTGTTCAAGTACCTTAACTGAAGACTTTTATAAATCGTTCTTACGCAAAAATGCCTCACAAAAAGAATTGGTTTGGGTCGGTCGCCTGATGGTATTGATGATTGCACTGTTAGCAATTTACATGGCCGGAAACCCAGATTCTAAAGTACTTGGTTTGGTTGCTTATGCATGGGCAGGTTTTGGTGCTGCATTTGGTCCATTGATCATCATGTCATTGTTCTGGAAACGCATGACCTTGAATGGCGCATTGGCGGGCATGGTCGTGGGTGCAGTGATGGTGATCTTATGGAAAAATGTCTGGGGCTACACCGGCGTTTATGAAATCATTCCGGGCTTCATTTGCTCAATGATTGCGATTATTGTGGTCAGCTTAATGGGTAAAGCACCTTCTGCTGAAGTCACCGATAAGTTTGAAGAAGCAGACCGTATTTATAAAGAAAGTATCTAAATTCCTTTCATCCCCCTCATTTACTAGAAGGACGTTCGCGTCCTTTTTTTAATGTTTAAAAGTTCCGATTCGATTTAAATTCACAACAAATTACCAAGCCTGTACTTTCTTCTAAGCATAAAAAAAGCCTGAACAAATATTTATTCAGGCTTTTTATTTCAAAATTTCTTAACTTTTGCGTTTCAACAGAAACTGAGTAATGTTCTTCAGTTCTTGTGCATTGTCACCAAAATAAGCCAGTGCATTCATAGCTTGATTATGTAAATCTTCCGCATAAGCCTGCGCATTTTCCAGTCCCATAAGAGCCGGATAAGTGGACTTATCTACTTGCTGATCTTTACCGGCAGTTTTACCCAACACTTCTGTTGCAGAAATAATATCTAAAATATCATCTTGTACTTGGAAGGCTAAACCAATGGCCAAACCAAACTCACGTAATTTTGGAATGCCCTGATCTGTGCCATTAAAAATCGTCACCGCAGCCATCATAATAGCCGCCGAGATTAACGCACCAGTTTTATTGCGGTGAATATTTTCCAGTTGTGCTTGGTCTACATGTTGGCCTTCGGCTTGAAGATCTAGCACTTGCCCATTGACCATTTTCGACGTTGCAGTGGCTAAAATTTGCATTTGCTTTAAGACAATCGCCGGCTCAACTGCAGGACCTTGGTCAAATAAACGACTACCTAAAACTTCAAAGGCCATCGATTGTAAAATATCGCCGGCAAGTAATGCGGTATCTTCACCAAAAGCCACATGACAGGTCGGTTGACCACGACGCAATAAATCATTGTCCATACAAGGCAAGTCATCATGTGCCAATGAATAGCAATGAATAAACTCGATGGCCACTGCCGCGCGGCGTACGGCTGCATAATTGGTATTTGAGTTTAATGCCGCAGTGGCATAGCAAAGTGCCGGACGAACGCGCTTCCCTCCCAACATTACAGCATGATATACCGCACCTTTTAAGGGTTCTGGAATTGCAAAAGCATCTAATGCTGTAAGTAAATCCTGTTGAATACGCTGTTGGGCTTCAGTCAGGGCATGTGTGGAAACGTCTGTTAAAGAAGACACATTCACCTCAAATACTTAAATATTAATTTCTATCGACGATGTGCAATTCATTTGCCCACGCATCGGTCAATATGACATGTTGCATCATACTGCTTTCTCGAGTCTTTCTCTATCTTCCCATCCATTTTTGCTGAGAGATCACACATTAAATTTTTAGATTTCACCGTTGAATAATTGAAAGCTTTGCCCATCACTAAAATAAGTACAATTTTTAGAACCATGCTTGGCTTGATATAAAGCCTGATCTGCACGCACTAAGGTTTCAATGAGTGATTCTGAACTGTGCCAAGCTGCAACACCGCAGGAAATTGTCAGTTTTAATATTTTCTCTGTATAGTTCATCGAAGATGCCTCAATCTGTGCACAGCATTGCTGCGCAATCAGACAGGCTTGATTGAGTGTAGATGTGGGCAAAATCATAGCAAACTCTTCCCCGCCCATACGATAAATTTTAGCAAATCCAATATCAGCAAGTACGGCTTCAAGTATTTGAGCACTCTGGGCGAGGACTTGATCTCCAAAAGCATGCCCATAATCATCATTCACCTGTTTAAAATTATCTAAATCCAACATCATTACACTCAAGGTCGAAATGTGCGCTGCATTTAATTTTTGTTGCCATTTCTCTAAATGCAGATCAAAGCAACGACGATTGCGTACAGCAGTCAAATGATCAAAATACACCTGTTGTTTCAATTGTAGATTACGTTGCACCAGTTTTTGTTCGGACTGCTTTAAATAGGTAATATCAGCACAGCACAGGAGTACATACTTGAGCTCTCCGTTTTGTTGAAAATGCGGTTTTAAGGTAAACCAATAATGTCGATCATTTTCACTGTAAATAAAAGGTTCAATACATTCGATTTCCAAGTAGCGTGAATCAAATTCCGAGACCGTTGATTTGATTTTAGGTTCAAATAAATTCAGTTGAGCTAACACAATCTCTTTCAAATTTGATTGAAAACTATACTCAAACAGTCGATTTGCACATAAAATATCTGCACTCGCAGAAAATAGTGCTGCTGGCATTGGTAATGCTTCCAATACTGCAAGGTTTGCAGAGGATAAGTCCGTTTTTAATAAGTCGTTTTTCAGCATGATATATCCACTTTTTTTAGGGTATAGCTATGCGAAATGCTATCAAATTATTTGTGACCTATCTCACAAAATACTTCTAATATTATATGCAGTGCTTATTCTATTAACATATATACTAAATGTTGCTTTGCTTATTTCTTATATTTATAAAGTACAAAAAAAGCCTCTGTAAAACAGAGGCTTTGATCCAACTTGGTATCAATTATTTCAGTGTATCTGCCGGAATACGTACCCAACCTTCCATTAAGACCCGTGCACTTCGGCTCATGACGGCTTTTTTAACCACCCATTGCCCATTTTCAAGTTCAGCTTGCGCACCGACACGTAATGTTCCAGAAGGATGTCCAAAACGAACTGCTTCACGTTCACCACCGCCTGCGGCTAAATTGACCAAAGTCCCCGGAATCGCTGCTGCTGTACCAATCGCGACCGCTGCGGTTCCCATCATGGCATGATGCAATTTGCCCATCGACAATGCTCTCACCAAAAGATCGGTATCTTTTTCGCCAATTTCTTTGGCACTTGATGAGGTATAAGCCTTCGGCTGAGAAACAAAGGCAATTTTAGGCGTATGTTGACGTTTTTCCGCCTCTGCAATATCTGAAATTAGGCCCATTTGTACTGCACCATAAGCTCTGATTTTTTCAAAGCGTGCCAGTGCCTGTGCATCACCATTAATTGCGTCTTGAAGTTCTGTACCGGTATAACCAATATCTTCAGCATTTAAGAAAATGGTCGGAATACCTGCATTGATAAATGTCGCAGCAAAACTTCCTTCGTCGGGCACGGTTAAAGTATCCACCACATTGCCCGTTGGGAACATTGCACCGCCATCTTCACCATCATCGGCAGGATCTAAGAACTCAATTTGCACTTCGGCTGCTGGAAAGGTCACACCATCCAACTCAAAGTCCCCAGTTTCTTGAACTTGACCATTGGTTATTGGTACATGAGCAATGATGGTTTTTTTGATATTGGCTTGCCAAATACGAACGGTACATAGACCATTTTCAGGAATACGATCCGCATCGACCAAACCATTTGAAATCGCAAATGCACCAACTGCAGCCGTTAAGTTACCGCAGTTTCCACTCCAATCAACAAAAGCTTTATCAATAGAAACTTGTCCAAACAGGTAATCAACATCATGCTCTGCTTGGGTACTTTTTGCCAAAATAACGGTTTTACTGGTACTTGAAGTTGCACCGCCCATCCCATCAATCTGTTTGCCATAAGGGTCTGGACTACCAATGACACGCAATAAAATCTGATCACGCTCTGTTCCAGGTTTCTGCGCCGCTTCAGGCAATTCATCCAACTTAAAAAATACGCCTTTACTTGTGCCGCCACGCATATAAGTTGCTGCAATTTTGATTTGGGGTGCAAAACTCATTTTTATTGAATCCTTGATATTTATCATTGTGTTAAGGCAGTTTATTCATTTCCGCCATTTTCCATCATACATTGTTTATCAGAAATTTTAATAATCACATGACTTAAGTATAAAAAAACGACATTTGATATTTTCTTTATCGTGAGCGGAGCTCTATTTAAACTTTAAAAATAAAATTAATTCATTGATTCATAAATTCTTAATTAGACAATCCACACCAAATAATAGTTATACAATACATAGATATTTTTCATATATTTTGAGCTACTAGGCTATTCAACCTCGATCTATTACAATTACGAAAATTAAACCATTCACGGGAAGAGTAACTTGACTACCAATTCCTCCGAACTCAAGCGTGGCTTAAAGAATCGTCATATTCAATTGATTGCCATGGGTGGTGCAATTGGTACAGGCTTATTCTTGGGCTCAGCGCATGTGATTCAATCTGCTGGACCATCCATTATTCTTGGCTACGCCATTGGCGGTCTGATCGCCTTTCTAATTATGCGTCAGTTGGGTGAAATGATCGTCCATGAGCCTGTAGCGGGTTCATTTAGCCATTTTGCATATAAATATTGGGGGAAATTTCCAGGTTTCTTAACAGGTTGGAACTACTGGATTCTCTATATTTTAGTGGCAATGACAGAACTCACCGCTGTTGCGAAATACATCAATTATTGGTGGCCTCATATTCCAGCGTGGGCATCTGTACTGTTTTTCTTCGTGATCATTACTTTAGTAAACTTAGGTAATGTGAAGTTTTATGGTGAATCTGAGTTTTGGCTGTCGATTATTAAAGTCACTGCAGTTATTTCGATGATCGTATTTGGTTTGTATTTGCTACTTACTGCAGATGCCAACTCAACCGCATCATTTACCAACTTATGGAGTCAGGGCGGCTTCTTCCCAAATGGTTTTGAAGGCTTATTCTTCATGCTGGCTTTCTTGATGTTCGCCTTCGGTGGTATTGAACTGATTGGTATGGCGGCAGCGGAAGCTGAAAATCCAAAAGAAACTATTCCTAAAGCGATTAACCAAGTTGTTTTTCGTATTTTGATTTTCTACGTGGGTTCTTTGACTATTCTATTATCACTTGTGCCATGGAATCAGCTTGAACTAGGTGGTTTAGACAAAAGTCCATTTGTGATGATCTTTAGCCAACTGGGTATTGATTGGGCTGCACATTTACTGAACTTCATTATCTTAACTGCAGCACTGTCTGTTTATAACAGCGGTATGTATGCCAATAGCCGTATGCTTTACAGCTTGGCGAAGCAAGGTAATGCTCCAAAAGTTTTCGCTAAAACCAACAAAAGTGGCGTGCCAATTCCAGCAGTATTACTTTCTGCAGTCCTGATTTTCGGTTGCGTACTCTTAAACTACTTCGTACCTGAAGATGCGCTTGGTCACTTAATGTATGTGGTGGTTGGTGCACTTGTCCTTAACTGGGCGATGATTACCATGACTCACTTACAGTTCCGTCGTGCAAAACGTATTTTGAATTTTACAACGTCTTATCCTGCACTTTGGGCACCAGTCAGCAACTACATCGTTCTGATCTTTATTGCTTTAGTTCTCTTTATTATGTGGACTCAGGGCTTTATGGAATCTGTTCTGATGATCCCTGTTTGGATTACAGTCATGTTATTAATGTTTAACTATCTTAATCCAAAAGATTTGAGCGACATTGACCCCAATGAAGTTCATAAAGACTAAGTAATTTAAAAAGTTATTGTTTCGGCAATAACTTTTTTTTTAGCTAAAATAGGAGTACATTAGCCTCCGTCTTGCGCTCTTAGCTTAACCGGATAGAGCAGTTGCCTCCTAAGCGACCGACGTGGGTTCGAGTCCCGCAGAGCGCACAATTTTTTAGACACCTCACCTCTCTGATTTGTTCAACTCACATTTATCAATAAAACTAAATTCAGAATTCTTAAATCTAAATTACAAATTCAAAATTCATCTCTGAATTTTTTAACTTAATCTTTGTTTTTACTGATATTACTCTTGAGAGTTTGTTTTTAAGAAGAATTGAATAGCACTTTTTAAATTCCCTAACCATCTATTTGTCAATGCAAAAAACGACACATGGCGTGGTCTATAAGGCCAAAAAATCAATTCATGACTGCCCATATCAAAATATTTTCAATTATTTTTAGATTTAGAAAATAATGCAGAAACTAAAAATATTAAATAATAATCAAAATGTTATATGTATTAATTAGTACATTTACTCTAAATAGTTCGTTTTTCAATCATATTTTTTAATATAGAGCATTTACTCTTATTTTAATTGTGCTATTTTTGTCACATGGAGTAACAATTAAGCCCAAGAGTATTAAAAAGTTTTCCATAACGAATATATGCAGTAACCATAAAAATCAAATTCGTATCTCAAGGAATGACGAAGAATGAAATTAAAAACTTTAGCTACAGCCATGATTCTTGCTTCAGTTCCAATGACAGGTGCTTTTGCAGCAGCTCTAGATCGTTCAGGGCAATCTATTTCTGCATTTTTACAACCAGGGAACTATTTTGAAGCAGGTATTTCGGTTTTAGATCCGAATGTTTCAGGGAAGATGAACAGCACTGCACCTGCTAGCAACCCAACATTAGGAGCTCTTGCTAATACATCACTAGATGACATGGCGGGTGATTACTATTTTCCACAAGCAGCATTAAAATTACAGCTAACTGATAATTTTTCTTTTGGTTTACTCTATGATCAACCTTTTGGTGCAGAAGCTAAATATAGTGCAACAGATCAAACACTACCAGTTGCAGGTAACCCTGGTGCATTCCAATTAATGGGCGAAACAACAGAAGTCGAAGTTAACACTCAAAATATCTCGATGATATTAGGTTTTCAACCAATTGAAAATTTTAACATATACGGCGGTGGTGTTTATCAAACAGTAAAAGGTGATGTTCAACTACGTGGTATTGCATATGGCGCAAACCAAGCTCTCGGTTTATATAATGCAAATATGAAAGAAGATAGTGCCGTTGGTTGGTTAGCAGGATTAGCGTACCAAATCCCAGAAATTGCTTTAAAAGCATCTATTACTTACCGTTCTGAGATTGATCACGAAGCTGCAACCACTGAAACTGGAAGCAGTGCTCTACTAGGCGATGCTTTTTCAACGCGTGCTGACACTAAGATCACCACACCGCAGTCTGTTAACCTTGATTTTCAAACTGGTATCATGGCCGACACTGTCGCATTTGCAAATGTACGTTGGGTAGATTGGTCAAATTTTGCAATTCGCCCAACCGCTTTTGGTAAAGCATCTGAAACATTAGGTGCCCTTGGTCGTGGTCCTGTTGGTGGATTTGACCTTGTTGCTTATTCTGACGATCAAATCAATGCTACAGTTGGTATAGGTCGTAAATTGAGTGAACAATGGGCTGGTAACGTTTCTGTAGGTTGGGATTCTGGTGCAGGCAACCCTGTATCAACACTTGGTCCTACTGAAGGCTACTGGAACGTTGGCTTAGGTTTACAATTCAGCCCAGCGCCTAACTACTTTATCGCAGGTGGTGTTAAATACTTCATGTTAGGTGATGCTGAAGCACAACCTGCATCAATGTTTGGTACAAATGAATCAGTAGCATCATTTGAAGATAACGATGCATGGGCTTACGGTCTAAAAATCGGTTACCGCTTCTAATTCTCGGTATTAGTAGATTGGAAATATATCCAATCTACTATTGTAAAAATAATTTAATTCAAATGTTCATAGATTGAGCATTTGAATTTTTTAAGTTCAAAGATAAACATTAAGTTAAATACTCTATTTTTTTATTTATAAATCATAAACATAAATAACACCTTCTAGAATAATTACTCTAGCATTGCTTATTTTTTAACTTATACAGTTCATTTTTAGAGTAGCAACTCTTATTTACTGTTTTTCTATTTATGTTACTTTCCACACATTGAAATAACATCAAAAGTTACAAACAGGGATAATGTATGCAACTCAACAGTCTTACAAAAGCCATCATCATCAGTTTAATGCCTGCAACTACAGCGATTGCTGGTGGTTTAGACCGTTCAGGCCAATCAATTTCTGCATTCTTACAACCTGGTAACTATGCAGAAGCTGGTATTTCAATTCTAGATCCAAATGTATCAGGACAAGACACTGATAAAAACAGTGCTTCAGATATGGCGGGTGATTATTATTTTCCTCATGCAGCACTTAAAATCCAAGCGACAGATAAAATTTCAGTAGGTTTAATCTACGACCAACCCTTTGGTGCAGATGCAGAATATACTGGCCAAAATAACTTTGTTGAAAACCGTCCATTGCCTTTTCAAGGAAATACATCTGTTGTTGTAGATACACAAAATCTAAGTTTATTGGTTGGCTATCAACCCAATGAGAACTGGAACGTATATGCAGGTGCTGTATATCAAACAGTAGATGGCACAGTACTTCTACGTGGTAAAACATATTCTGCTTTTAATGGATATGATTTTAGAACAGGTGAAGATGAATCCGTTGGTTGGTTAGCGGGTGTTGCATATCAAATTCCAGAAATTGCGCTTAAAGCCTCTGTAACTTATCGCTCTGAAATTGATCATGAAATGAATGCCTATGAGCGTTTTAATGCTGTAGGAATGACTGGAAATGACGCTTTAAATGGTGCAATGACTGTTATAAACTCTGCAAAAGGTGAAACTGAGCTAACGACTCCACAGTCTGTAAATATTGATTTCCAAACAGGTATTATGGAAAACACTGTTGCATTTGCAAATGTACGTTGGGTAGATTGGTCAAAATTTAAAGTACAACCTTACAAGTTTGGAAAACTTAGTGAAACACTCGGTCAATCTGGTATGGTTCCAACTAAGCCAAATGGTTTTAACTTAATTGATTATAAAGATGATCAAATTTCTGCAAACATTGGTGTTGGTCGTAAATTTACAGATCGTTGGGCTGCAAATGTATCTATCGGTTGGGACTCTGGAGCAGGCAACCCTGTGACAACATTAGGTCCAACTGAAGGTTATTGGAATATTGGTACAGGTGTACGCTTCTCTCCTGCTACAAATTACTTCATCGGTGCTGGTATAAAATATTTCTGGTTGGGTGATGCAGATGCTGTAACGGGCGCACATACCCCTGCAGGCACATTCGCAGATAACCACGCAATTGCTTATGGTTTAAATGTCGGGTACAACTTCTAATACAAGTTATATTTTGTAATATAAAAAAGCCCCATTTTGGGGCTTTTTTATATTCAACATGTGATGTATTTCACAATTTACTATATTTATTAAGCAATATATAGAGCGTTTTTTAGCCAAACAAACTATAAAAATTTTAATACTTAATTTAAAAGTATTTATTTGTATAACAGTAACTTAAATAAATATTTTAAAGTTTTAACTCTAAAATAAATAAAAACAATGACTTTTTTATACTATTAGTTCAATTTTAGAGTCTTTACTCTTTTTTTATTTATGATATTTTTCGCACATAGATATGATTAAAAATAAATTACATATCTCATATTTTTATTAACGCATTGACGCGTTTTTTATACTAGGAAAGTAGAAAAATGAACTTAAAAGCATTAACAAGTGCCATTTTATTTGCCAGCGTACCAATGACAGGGGCTTTTGCAGCAGCAATGGATCGCTCTGGGCAGTCAATTTCTGCATTTTTACAACCGGGTAATTATTTTGAAGCAGGGATTTCAGTTTTAGATGCAGACGTTTCAGGGAAAATGACTGATAACTATGCGAATGCAGCTTCACGCGGTAAAGAACTGGGTGATATGGCAGAATCTTATTACTTCCCTAGCGCTGCTATTAAATTGCAACCACATGAAAAAATTTCTGTTGGTTTAATTTACGACCAACCATTTGGTGCCGAAGCAAAGTATAAACTTGAACATGGCGCATTTAACGCCAATATTAACCAAGTAAATACTCCTACAGAAGTCGAAGTCAAAACTCAAAATCTCAACTTTTTAGTTGGTTATCAACCGACTGAAAATTGGAATTTTTATGGCGGTGCTGTGTACCAAACTGTTAAGGGTGATATTCAATTAGCTGGTACAGCATACTCATTATTTTCTGGCTATAAAGCATCCATTGAAGAAGATTCAAGTGTTGGTTGGTTAGCAGGTGCTGCATTCCAAATTCCAGAAATTGCTTTAAAGGCATCTGTGACTTATCGCTCTGAAATCGATCATGATGTAAGAGCAGAAGAATCTTTTACTGGACTAATGAATCTAAGCATTTATCCGCAACGCTTGCGTACAGAAGGTGATACGACGATTACAACACCTCAATCTGTAAATTTAGATTTACAGTCAGGCATCATGGCCAATACCGTTGCCTTTGCACAGCTTCGTTGGGTAGATTGGTCTAATTTTGCAATTCGTCCTCATCAATTTGGCGAAGCAACCCAACGCCCATTAGTTGTAGGCCAAACAGGAAAGCCTCAAGGATTTGATTTAGTTGCATACGAAAAAGATCAAATATCAGCAAACGTTGGTATAGGTCGTAAGTTTAATGATCAATGGGCAGGTACAGTCATGGTCGGTTGGGACTCTGGTGCAGGCAACCCAGTTTCAACCCTAGGTCCAACTGAAGGTTATTGGAGTGTTGGTTTAGGTGGTCAGTTCTCTCCGACACCTCAAACATTCCTTCAAGCGGGAGTCAAATACTTCATGCTTGGTGATGCAAAATCTCAAGTAGCTTCTGACTTTGGTGGTGATAAATACGTAGCTAATTTTGAAGATAATGACGCGATCGGTTATAGCTTAAAATTAGGCTATCGTTTCTAAGTTGCCTTAAAAACTTTGGATTAAACAGAAAGGGCGCTATAAGCGCCCTTTTCTATAACTTGCTATTCAGAATTATGCTGGAATATCCCGAACTGAAGCATTACGAATCGCTTCTTTTAGTGCATCATAGCCATGAATTGGTGGAAACTGTGGAAATTCAGCAATCACATTATCAGGCGCATCAAATAAGAAACCCGCATCAGCTTCACCAAGCATCGTCGTATCGTTATAAGAATCACCTGCTGCAATCACACGGAAGTTTAACCCATGCAATGCTTGAAC
>NZ_JBLZXR010000129.1:0-5712 GCF_050285345.1 Acinetobacter sp. | reverse complement strand
TCATAAAAAAATGAGCGTATTGGCATACACTCATTTTTACTACATTTTTCTAATGTTTGCTTAACTGACTGGCATTAGCTCATCAGAGCGGTTTTTTTAACGGCACGAAATTAAAATTTCTTAAAGCCTTTGTTATTGCCATTAAATGCACGGCTTGGCACTGAATCGTTGCGGCGCTCACGGTTACCGAAGTTATCGTTACGGCGTTCACCACGATTTTCTGAGTTACCTTGAAAGCGGTCATTGCGACGTTCGCCACGGTTTGCAGTGTTGCCTTGGAAACCTTCGCTGCGGCGTTCGTTGCGGTTAAAGCCATTGCCTTGGAAACCTTCGCTACGGCGTTCACCACGATTGTTTTGGTAACCATTACTTTGTGGTGCTTGGTTTTCATCGCTGTCGCGACGTTGTTGACGTAGGTAACCACCACGACGTGCGGCCATTGGTTTGTCTTGCATACGTTCAGTACGGCGTTTTGCCATACCAAATAAGCCTGTGCCTTGACGCGGTTTAAGCTCAACTGATTTGGTTAAGTTATCAATATCTTGCTTGTCCAGTTCGATCCAACGACCCGTACGTAGTTCACGTGGTAGAATTACAGAACCATAACGGGTACGTAATAGACGGCTCACTTTAAGGCCTTGAGATTCGAAAATACGACGAACTTCACGGTTACGACCTTCTTTCACTACGACTTGATACCAACGGTTAATCCCGTCACCACCAATTTCAGAGAAAGATTCAAATTTCGCAGGGCCATCATCTAACACAACACCTTGAATCATGTTGTTTTTTAGCTGAGGTGTCACTTCGCCCATAACACGAACAGCATATTCACGCTCAATTTCGCTTGATGGATGCATTAAACGGTTCGCCAATTCACCGTCATTCGTAAACAGTAAAAGACCTGTTGAGTTGATATCCAGACGACCGACCATGACCCAACGATCGCCAGTAATTTGTGGCAATTGTTCAAATACAGTTGGACGGTTTTCAGGGTCGTTACGTGAGCAGATTTCACCTTCAGGCTTATAGTAAATCAACACACGACGACGAATTTCGTCTTCAATTTGGAACTGAACTTTACGACCATCGATGCGAAGCTCATCACCCGGTTCAATACGTTCACCCACTTGGGCAACTTGCCCATTTACGCTTACGCGACCAGCGGCAATGACTTCTTCCATATAACGGCGAGAACCCAAACCAACACGTGCAAGCACCTTTTGCAATTTTTCACTCATGACAGCATAACCTTAGAAATTATTATCAACAGTTCACCTATTTATGACTTCGGTGCATTCGCATCGAGTGCCATAAAAGCTTCCTTGGCATCCTGCAGGGGAGGCAGTTGGCCTAAAGTACTTAGACCAAAAGCATTTAAAAATTGAGACGTTGTAACTAACAACGCAGGTCGTCCTGGGAGTTCGCGAAAACCAGATTCTTTAATCCAGTTCCAGTCAAATAAAGTACGTAAAATTTGACTGTTGTTGGTCACTCCTCGGATTTGCTCAATGTCTGCGCGGGTTACCGGTTGATGGTAAGCGATGACAGAAAGTGTTTCGAGCAAAGATGGCGATAAACGAGTTGGTCGTTCAGGCCAGGTTTGTGCAATGATATTACGATATCTTGCACGGACTTGAAAACGGAAACCCTGAGCGGTTTCAACAAGTTCAATTGATCTGCCATGTTGCAACATTGACAATTGTTGCAAGTATTGGCGTAATTCAGTTTTGGTGAAACGGTCTTGGAAAGCCTCTTTTAGACGGGCAATACTGACAGCCGCTTCACTGGCAAAAATAATCGCTTCAAGCTGCATGAGGATTTCATGCAAATCTTCCGCAGGCGTCATGCTTGAGCTTACTTCAGTATTCATGCGCGTGCTCCTTGAATTGCAAGCGGTGCTTCTACACCAGATGCCACAATTTGAACTTTTTGCTGACGTGTCAGTTCTAAAATAGCCATAAATGTCACCACCACACCCATGCGACCTTGGCTCGGTTTAAGCAGCTCAGCAAAATCTAAAACTTCACCTGATTCAAGTTTGCTTTCAATATAGGCAATACGCTCTTCAAGTAAGACTGGTTCTTGCTGAATTTGGTGGGTAACCGGTTCAGGGCGATTAAAAACACAGAACATGGCGTCGCGAAGTAAGTTAATGTCATAGCCATCATTGGTTTCAATAATAGTGCCTAGGCTGACATTGGTATCAAAAGTATCGCGATCGAGTACCGACATTTGCCCTAAACGTTCAGCGGCTTGCTTAATACGTAAATAAGTTTCTAGGCGGTCAATCAATTCTTGTTTCGGATCTTGCTCAAGCGCAGAAACCGATTTAGGTTTTGGTAATAATAAACGTGATTTTAAATCTGCAAGTAGTGCCGCCATCACCATATAGTCTGCCGTCAGCTCAATATCGAGTGACTTCATGGCATCCATATAAGATAAATACTGAGCGGCGATCGGGGCAATATCCACTTGTAATAAGTCAAAGCCATTCTTTTGAATCAGATAAATGAGAAAGTCGAGTGGTCCTTCGAAATGCTCTAATAGAATTTCAAATGCTGCAGGTGGGATGTACAAATCTTCTGGAATAGCATCTTGCCACTCATCCAATACGCGAATGTGTGGAGCATTTTCCATAGAAGTATGGACAGTTGGGTTCATTGCAATTATAAGCCACGCGAATTTTCAAAGGCATGCAGACCGCTTCGACTTCGATCTCACATCGAAAGTAAAAGCACACAGTTTATAGGGAATAGTGTAATGGAAAATTGCTGCTAAAGAAATTACTCAGTGCCTGAATTGGGCAAAAAACTTAAAATAAATAGGGAATAATGCTCAGATCGGTAATGGTGTTTTTGTGTATGTGACCTGTGTCACATCTTGCAAAATCCATAAAAACTGCGGTTAAAGGCAGACAACTTCGATGCAAAAGGGCAGCAAAAAGTGCATTTAAATGATTTTATTCAACTCTATTCAGCTTAAATCCATCCATTGCTGTGACACAGAAAAGTAGTGCATTAAGTGTTATGGATGGCATATTCAATGATGTGCTGACATTGCGCTTGAGTGCATGCATTGTGTATTTCAAGCTGTTGATACAGTGCTTTGGCTGGAGTGATCTCTAAAAAATATTCAAACATTTTTGCATCACGTGAAAAATGAATCAGACCTGTGGCAGGTTCTAAGATAACTTCTGCCTCGGATTCCAGCGTCCAAGGCTCAACAGCATAAATGGTTTCATTGTCTGAAAAATCATGTAGGTTGAGTAAAATCTGAAATAAATTCATCTTACAAACTCCTTACTGCATGATTCATTGATCCGGTCAGTTAATTTTCACACGCCGTATTTATTAAACGACGGTGTATGTTTCATGTCTTTTATTCAAAAGCACTGACATCACCGACACCGCGGCGGATCACTTCTGGGTATTCACCTGCAAGGTTTACAACGCTAGTGGTATTCAAAGTACCTAAACCTCCATCAATCAATACATCTATGCGTTTACCGATTTGCAGTTCAATTTCGTAAGGATCATCAATCGGTTCTTTTTGGCCCGGTAAAATTAAGGTCGATGTTAATAAAGGCTCACCGAGTTCTTTGAGTAATAATTGGCAAATCGGGTTGCTCGGAATACGCAGTCCAATGGTTTTCTTTTTAGGATGCATTAAACGGCGAGGAACTTCACTGGTCGCAGGCAAAATAAAGGTGGTGACCGCAGGGGTATTATTTTTCAATAAACGATACATGGCATTGTCGACTTTGGCATAAGTGGCAATGTCAGATAAATCTGCACAAATAATCGCATATTGATGTTTAGCATCTAGCTGACGAATTTGGGCAATGCGTTCCATGGCATTTTTGTTCCCAATCTGGCAACCGATGGCATAGGCAGCATCTGTGGGATAAACCACCACATCGCCGGCACGAATCCGTTCAGCGGCTTGCGTAATTAAACGGGGCTGAGGATTTTCCGGATGTATTCTTAAATGCAACATGTCGTTTTCCTCTTATTATTAAAGGCTCTTGCCATTATGTCGCGGTCTATTCGCTTTGTGCAATGTGAAATGCAGTCAAATTGTATAATTTAATCAAGCATTTCACGTTGAAATTCATTCGCCTGTAACATTTTGCCAGCACGTGTACAGTGGCAAATGCATTGGATAAAGCGCCAAGCATCGCGTGGAAGTTTGGCTTCGCCTTTAAAATAAGCCTGTAATTGTGCATAGACATTATCTTTAAAGCTACTGCCATCACCGCCTTCACCAGTGAGGTTATCAAGTGAGACACGAAATTTACGTCCAAAGGCTTTGGCAAATAACCATTCGATCGCTTGGGGCTTAATTTCTACCTGTTCAAAGAGGGCTTGTTGCTCTTTGCTGCGACCATCTGGTGCATACCAATAGCCTAAATCGGGAAGTAAACGGCGTTGCTCGCCAGCAATAGTCCAATGGCTAATTTCATGCAAAGCGCTATTGAAATAACCATGAGCAAATTGAATACGGGCAGGGCCGTTTGAATCAGCAGGAAAGTACTCGGGCTCACAGTCACCTTTCACTAAGCTCACATTCAGGTGGGAAAACCAATGATTAAAGTGTAAGATGAGCCAATCGACGTGTTCTGTTTCTGTGGAAAGTTTCTCCCAAGCCGAGAGTTGCACTTGGTCGGTTGAAATGTCAGAATCAAGCGTTGAAATTGTGCTCATAAGTGATGAAACATTCACTTCTGTTTGCGGCTGCAACAGATGCATAACTTAAGTTACCCAAATGGTCTGTCTAAATAAGTACAAAATTGTATCTTAATCTTTGACAGAGTACTGATGAATTTGTAGAATTGCCGCCTTAATTATGTCAGCAAATACCTTTCCGGCACAGATTGAGCCGTTTAAATGGGCTGAACAGGGCTTTAAATGGTCAGGAACACTGCCATTATCTCGCTTTGTTCGTATTGCTCGTGAAGCTGTTGGATCAATTGATGATCAATTGATTAACATAGACTGTAAGCTATCAATGGATGCTTATCATCGCATTGTATGGCTAGATGGTCATGTTGAAACAAATGTTCCAATGGAATGCCAGCGTTGTCTGGATACTGTTGAGATCCCACTTGTTTCAAGTTTTCATCTAGCTCTTGTAGATGACGAGTCACTGATAGAGCGCTTGGATGAGGATGCTGATTTCATCGTTTTAGGTGAAAGTGAAGCAACAACCAAAGGTTCATATGATGCGCCTGCGACTGCTGATTTACTCTCACTGATAGAGGATGAATTGTTATTGTTGATGCCGTTGTCACCTAAGCATGACGCTTGTGAACATAAGCATCAGCCTGCCGTTGAAGAGCTTGTCGAAGAAAAGCGGGATAACCCGTTTGGTATTTTGGCAGGTTTGAAGGGTAAACTTAACTAATTTTTGTGTTATACTTTCATGTATAAGACAATCGAATTTGTTCTGATCCATTTTTTCGATCTTTGTAAGGAGCCATCATGGCCGTTCAGCAAAACCGTAAAAGTCGCTCTCGCCGTGACATGCGCCGTTCACATGACGCTTTAACCGAGAATGCATTAACTGTAGACCAAGCTACTGGCGAGACTCACCGTCGTCACCACGTATCTAAAGATGGTATCTACCGTGGTCGTCAATTATTCGCTAAAGCATCTGCTGAATAATTGGTGATGTATTAAGCGTCAAGCTTAGTAGAAAAAATGGGAGCGT
>NZ_JBLZXR010000128.1:0-13021 GCF_050285345.1 Acinetobacter sp. | reverse complement strand
CATGAACATTCTTGCGCTTGGGCATAAGCGTCTAGCTGTAGGAATCACCTCCGTTTAAGGGAGGTGAGGATGTCAACCAGATTGAGCCATTCATTTAGCACATAAAAAAGCATCCGGTTTGGGATGCTCTTTTATCTGTACATTTTATTTTCGATTTTAAGGTTTTAATCCGACAGGGTTTCGATACCAACTTTCAATAAATAGGGCAGCGGCAAGACTGTCGGCAGAGAGTTTTTTACCTCGGCCTTGCGCTTGATAATAATCTAGCTCATCACGCGCTTCGCGAGTGGTTAGACGTTCATCGACCATGAGGGTCTCAATATTGGTCTGATGGCGTAAGCGCCGTGCAAATTTACGCGCACGGGTTGAAAGTTCAGATTCGCTATCATCCATATTCAGTGGTAAACCGACAATAAACAAGTCCGGTTGATATTGCTTGACGATTTTCAGCAAATTGTCCCAATTCGGAATGCCGTCTTTCATTGGAAAAAGTGGCAGGGGATTGGCACTTTCAATCAGCGCTTGCCCTACCGCCATTCCGGTTTTTTGTGTGCCAAAGTCAAAGGCCATAATCATTTGATATTGCGGTAAATCAGGCATGTCCAATCTCAGATGACAACCACATTCGGTCAACGCCTATTTTTTTATAGGCAGCATCCCAACGGTCGTCATAAGGTAAGTTAAAAATTAAATCCATGTCTGAGTCGCAAATTAGCCAATCACCCCGAGCGATTTCTTCTTCTAGCTGACTTTTCCCCCAACTGGCGTAGCCGAGCGCCACTTGATAACGTCCGACACCTTGGTTGTGTGCAATCGCATCTAAAATATCTTTAGAGGTGGTAATACAGACATTTTCACCCACAGCGATAGATGAATGCCACGTGGGTTGGCCAGTATGAAGAACAAAACCCGCCTCAGGGCGCAAGGGGCCACCTTGCAACACTTCATGAGGATGCACATTATCCGCTTCAATTTCCAAATCATTCAAGAGTTCTTTGATTTGTAAACCTGAAGGACGGTTAATAATGATGCCTTGTGCGCCATCTTCATCATGTCGCGCCAAATAAATGACCGTATTGGCAAAGAACTCATCATTCATCTCTGGCGGAGCAATCAGGCAGCGATGCGTTAGGTATTGTTTAGTCACCTAATGGCTTCTCCTTAATTTAGATTTAAATCATTCTCATCTCTATATAATGATCAACATACTAGACTCAATGGCTTTCAACAATGAGTTTTTGTGCAAAACACAGATTTGATTTTGGCTACAGTTTTATTGTTTAAAGGATTTGAACGAAATTACTTATGCTGAATATTGGGCTTTTAGGATACAGACAGCTATCGGGATAGCCACAGAATCCTCTTATTCATAAGCACACATTTCTTGCTAATATTTTTGTATCACTCAAATCGTGGTGCTGAACCATCAAGGATAAAAATATGAAAAAAATCGATAAAATTTTACTGATCAGTCTTTTTACTTCCGTTTCAACCCTAAGTTTTGCCAATACGCAGACTTTGCAAAAACAAGAAGCTCAAGTGCTACAAAAATTTAAACAGCAGAATTTTTATGAGGTAAATGAAGCCATTAGAAATGCTGTCGTGGATGTGATTTCAGACGATACCAGTAGTTTTAGCTATGATTTCCCCGCTTTAGCCAAACAGGGTTATGTGCAGATTCAATATTCTCCTGACAAAAAACTGAAGTTTTATAGCTTTGATATTTCAGGTGGCGGCACTATGGGCGCATGGAGTAATTATGTGCAATATTCAACTGGCAAAACCCAACATCTAGATCAGTTTGCTTCAGGTTATATCAACCAAATTTTACCTGTACGGATTCAAAATAAAGTCGTGTATTTGGTACGCAGTTACTACAAAGGCGATAGTTGTACCGGCATGCATCACTTAAGAGCAGTGGAAGTCGGTCCAAAGCAATTGCTGAAATCCTATGTGTTTCAAACCAAGCAAAAAAGCTTGCATGAAATTTTGGTCAATTATGATTGCCATTACGATGCTGACCGCTCAGCCAGTCAAAATTATTTCAGACTCAGTCCGAAGCACGTCGATGTAATGCTGCTGAATCAAAAACATCAGCCACAGCATCAATATTTACGCTATACGCTGGGTTCGAAAGCTTTTGTATATCAGGGAATTGTTAAATAAAAAACTGCCTACAAAAAGACGCTTATAAAAAAACCTTTGCAGTGGAATGCAAAGGTTTTTTTATGATTGGTTTATTTTAAAGTATTAACTGTGTTGAAACTTTAATTGTCGCAACTGTTTGGCATGCTGCAAGGTGGTTTGACTAATTTCAATACCACCGGTCATGCGCGCTAGTTCCTGAATTCGATCATCTTCTTTAAGCTCAATAATGGTACTGCTGGCAGGATCGGTTTGTCGTTTTTTTACCAATAAGTGTTGGTCCGACTGTGCCGCCACCTGAGCTTGATGGGTGATACACAAGATTTGTACATGTTGTGCTAGGTCTGCCAATAAACGCCCGACAATTTCGGCTGTACCACCGCTGATCCCAACATCAATTTCATCGAAGACTAACACTTCAGAGTCGGTTTTTTCAGCATTCATCACCTGCATCACTAGGGCAATACGTGATAATTCACCGCCCGATGCCACGCGGGCTAAAGGCTGTGCAGGAATCCCTTTGTTGGCGGTAAATAAAAGCTGAATAAAACTCAAACCTTCACTTGAGGCTTGCTCAAGTGGCTCAAATTTAAATTCAAAATGTGCTTCAGGTAGTGCCAATTGTTTGACCTGTTCTGTGAGTTGTTTGGCCAATGGTGCAGCAGCATCTCGGCGAATTTGATCTAAATGTTCTGCCTTGGCAATAAAGTTCTGATGCGAGATTTCGACTTGCTCTGCAAGGGTTTCAGGGTTTTCAAGTTGATGCAGTTGTTCTAATTCGAGCTGCCACGCTTCAAATTCGTTTTTTAGGTCTTCTGGCTGACTGCGATATTTACGTGCCAAACGATGAAAGACTTCCAGTTGGGTATTTAATTCATCCATGCGTTCAGGGTCGAAACTTTGCCGATCAATAAACTGACGCAGATTACTGGTCGCATCTTCGATTTCACTTTGCGCATTCAGCAAGGAAGTATAAATTTCAGAAAGCTGCTCGCTACGTCCGGCATGTGATTCGATGCGGCGAATAATCGTGGCTATTTCTTGATTAATATTTTGTTCTGCATCATCCAAAGCATTTAAGCCATAGCTACAATCCTGCATGATATGTTCATGATGGCTGAGGCGGTCAAATTCCTGTTCAATCTCTTTATAGTCGGTTTGCACCACATCTTCGAGTTCTTCCAGTTGCAACTCTAAGGTTTCAATGCGTTGTTTACGTGTGGCTTGGGCATCTAGCGCCGCCTGATGTTGACGAATGTCTTTTTGCCATTTGCTGTAGGCATCACGGACATCTTGTGCAGGTTGATAAAAATTATAATAGCGGTCAAGCCAGTGCTTTGGATAAGGCGGTTCGAGCAATTGCTGCTGACTGTGCTGGCTATAGAGTTGTACCAATAAACGGCCAATTTCTTTTAGTTCCGATAAGCTGCTTGGGCGTCCATTAATCCAAGCTTTGCTGCGACCGGTAGCAAAAATGACACGACGTAAATGGATTTCCCCCGATTCATCATCAAGTTCATGTTCTTTTAGCCAAAGTGCTTCAGGACTATGTTCTTGATAGCTAAAGGTTGCGGTCACATCTGCTTTGTCTGATCCAAAACGGACATAATTGGTGTCTGTACGTTCACCTAAACATGCTGATAATGCATCTAAAAGTAACGACTTACCGGCACCTGTTTCGCCCGTCAGCACATTGAAGCCTTGTTCAATATCGATGGCTAAGTGGTCGGCAAGAGCAAAATTGATCAGAGTTAAATGTGTCAGCATAAACGCATCCAAGCTGCGAAAAGTGTGAGTTAAAGATAATTAAGTTTTGTTTTGGCCACAAGACCAGATTTTATTTTAAGATGACATAAAACAGGACAATTCTATATTAAATCAAATTTGACATCCTTACTTCCTTTAAACGAAGGTGATTCCTACGGCTAGACGCTTATGCCCAAGCGTAAGAATGTTCTTTGCAGCATTAATGTCCCGATCATTTAGACTGAGACATTTTTTATTACTGCACTGCCATTCTCTTATTCGCAAATCTATCCTACCTTGTATCTTTCGGACTATTTGCGGTGATCTCACCACAGCACGAACAGATTTGGGAGGTGAAACTTTCATTGACTTCTTCAAACAAGCAGCATTGCTGCGCAAGTTGCGTTCTCGCATTTATACTTGAGCATTGTTTTTAGTGCCGAAAATCCTGTGTCTAAGACAGATTTCGCCATTTTAGTTTTTACACTCCAATGGATAAACATGAAATATGTTTTCGTTTACTTTTGATACTCAAGCATTATCTTTTTAGCCCAATTGGGTTTTGTCTTCGAAGTGCAATCAGCATAGATTAAGCTAAGCACAATGAGGTAATCGCTTATTTCATTCTTTAGCAAAATTAAAATTCGAGTTTAAGTCGTCCTTTAGATTTTTGAGCTGAATGGGGAGTGAGTTATGAATGAAAGCAGAACATGAATTTAGTTTTTTTATGTGTGGTGACTGCATGCTAGATTGGACTTTAGTAGATGAAACAAAAAACTATTTTGTATAAAAAATCTGTGTATTTTAGACTTTGCTCCAATGCCGTGATGTAACGAAAAAATGGTTTAGTGCGGCGCTTCACAGTTTTTTTAAAATAAACGATTGTACGCTTTAAACATCGATTGATTAGTTAGTGCCGCACAATTAAACTACATCAATCAAAATATTAAAAAATATGCTTTATTTGGAGAAAACGCATGTCAGCACAGTTTGATCATGTATCGGTAATTAAAAAATCAAATGTTTACTTTGGCGGGTTATGCATCAGCCATACGGTACAATTTGAAGACGGAACTAAAAAAACACTTGGCGTGTTACTTCCAACTGAACAAGCACTGACTTTTGAAACACATGTTCCTGAACGTATGGAAATTATTTCCGGCGAATGTCGTGTGCAAATTGCTGACAGTGAAGAAAGTGAATTATTCCGCGCGGGCCAATCTTTTTACGTTCCAGGGAATAGCCGTTTTAAGATTGAAACTGATGAAGTGCTGGATTATGTTTGCCATTTAGAAGGCTAATGATTCGGCTCATTTAGGCACAGTTTTTTTAACCCGAATCGGTTAAACTATGTGCCAAGCATTAATCCTGTAAAGCTTGCTTTGCAGGATTTTTCGTTTTTGCAGTTTAAGTTATCTCGGGGATTTCTCCCGTGTCGTTATTTTCTTGAAGTTTTCAAATTTAGAGGTCGTTCATGGCAAAACCGGAATATTTTTATGGCGTTCATGCAGTGGAGTCATTACTGGAGCTTGAGCCAGAGCGCGTTTTAACTTTGTTTGCTTTAAAAGGGCGTGACGATCAACGTTTAAAACGTATTTTTGAATTGGCTGAACCTTTTGGTGTGTCTATTCAAAAAGCCAGCCGTGACAGTTTGGAAAAATTGGCGGGTCAGCCATTTCACCAAGGTGTGGTTGCAGCCGTACGTCCACATCCCGTATTGAATGAAAAAGACTTAGACACTTTGCTTCAAGCCAATCCAAATGCCTTGTTGTTGGCACTAGATCATATTACTGATCCACATAACTTAGGTGCCTGTATTCGTACTGCGGCGGCAATGGGGGTTGAAGCAGTGATTGCGCCTCGTGATCGTTCAGCAACCTTGACACCGACAGCACGTAAAGTGGCTGCGGGTGGTGCGGAGAAAGTGAAGTTTATTCAAGTCACAAACTTGGCGCGTACTTTAGGTCAAATCAAAGAAGACTTTAATGTTCGTGTTGTCGGTACCATGTTAGATGAAAAAGCATTGCCTATTCAAAAATTTGACTTCACAGAGACGGGTGTGTGTGTGGTGATGGGCGCTGAAGATACAGGTCTACGTCCGATTACGCAAAGTCAATGTGATCAAACAGTGTATATCCCGATGGCCGGCAATCTACAAAGTTTGAATGTCAGCGTAGCAACGGGGATGGCGTTGTATGAAGCATGCCGTCAACGCAATCTTTAATTTCAAAATTTAAAAAGAAGGGTTTATGTCTCCCCAGAAACAAGGTTATTTCTATGTCCTAATTACCATGTGTATTTGGGGTGGATTTACCTTAACGGCGCGTTTGGGTGCCAATTGGGGCATCAGTGCTTGGGATATTACTGGGCTACGATTTGCCTTAGCTTTTTGTATTTTGATGCCGATACTCATCTATAAAAAAGACACAGCTTTTTTATGGAAAAAAGAGCCCTTTATTTTGGCCATGCTCGGTGGTGTAACCTATTGCCTAACGGCTTATAGTGCTTTTCATTATGCCCCTGCAGCGCATGCGGCAATTTTTTTGAATGGCAGTATTCCTTTATGTACTGCAATTGCTGCGTTTGTCTTATTTCAACAGCCGATTGATAAGCACACATGGATCAGTGTGGCGATTATGGTGTCGGCGATTGGTCTGATGAGTTTCCTGATGTACCAAGAAACTGGCGTTGCTTTTGGTTTAGGAGATGGATTATTTCTGCTGAGTGCGATCTGGTGGGGTATTTTTACGGTTTTACTCAAACAATGGAAACTCTCGGCTTGGCATGCCATGGCGGGTGTTGCGATTTGGTCAGCAATTATTTTTGTGCCAATTTATCTACTGTTTTTCCCCAAACATTGGTCAGATCCAGAGCCGATGCAGTTGATTGGGCAAGTGATTTTTCATGGCATTTTTGTGGTGATTGTAGCGACACTTACTTATGTTGAAGCGATTAAACGACTGGGAGCATTTAAGGCAGGCAGTATTGTGACTTTAGCACCGTTTATTGCTGCGATATTGGCAGTCCCGTTGTTAAATGAACCTTTGAGTGTCGCGATTGTCTGTGGTTTGGTCGGTATGGGAATTGGTGCAATTCAACCGTGGAAATGGTTGGGACGAAAAGATAGTTTACAGCAACGGCTTGAACAGCAAAAAAGGCAGTCTAAATAGGCTGCTTTTTATTTCTTTTCCGCTTCTGCTAAATATTTTAAATGTAGTGGACGCAGTTGCATATATAGATGATCCAAGTGACCATCATTTAGCACGATATCATCGGCTAACTTTTGTTTGGCAGAGCGTGGCATTTGGGCCTGAATAATTTTCTGAATTTGTTCAATATTTTGACCATCACGCATCGATGCACGTTGAATCTGAAGTTGCTCCGTAGCATCAATCAATAAGGTGCGATGGGTCAATTCGTGCTGATTGGTTTCAAATAACAGAGGGGACACTAAAACGACGTAGGGACTTGTTGCTGCTGTCAGTTGTTGAATAATGGACAAGCGAATTGCAGGGTGGGTGATGCCTTCCAGTGCAAGTCGTGCGGTGGGGTGTTTAAAAATATGTTCCCGTAGGGCACGTCGATTGAGTTCACCATTTTCGAGTAAAACCCAATCGCCAAAATATTGCTGAATTGCACTTAGTGCCGGTTGTCCTTTTTCCACAATTTCACGCGCAACGATATCTGCATCGACGACACTAATACCTTGCAGTTCAAACCAATTGCTTGCGGCGGATTTGCCACTCCCAATTCCACCCGTTAAACCCAAGACAAACGACATAAAAGTACCTTACTGACCGAGATAAATTTTCATGATTTGATCACCCCAAAGAAATGCAATCCAACCGGCAATGGCAATATAAGGACCAAAAGCGAAGGGCTGATTCTCTTTACGGACTTTCAATAAAATGATCCCGATAATGGCACCAACGAGCGATGAGAGCAACACGATGAGTGGGAGTAGGAAGGGTCCCATCCATGCGCCCAATGCGGCTAATAGTTTAAAGTCACCATAGCCCATACCTTCCTTGCCTGTAATGATTTTAAATAGATAATACACAATCCATAAGCATAAGAAGCCAATGATATAACCCCAGATGGCTGAGGTTGCAGAGGTATAAATCGCATAGCTATTGATGCCCAAACCAAGTGCTGCAAGTGGTAGGGTAAAGCGATCGGGTAACAGTTGTGTATCGAAATCAATAAAGGTGAGGGCGATCAACACATAGGTCAACACTAAGCCAAACAGCATTTGTATTGTGGGGCCAAAAACAGCAACCACAATCAGACCACAAACAGCTGTAAGTAATTCAATCAGTGGATAACGCGGACTAATGGGATGGTGACAACTTCCACATTTTCCACGCAACGCCAACCAACTCACGATGGGAATATTTTGATACCAACGAATTGGGTTATGGCATTTTGGGCAGGTTGAGGCCGGTTTACTGAGGGTGATTTTACTTTCGTCAATAATCGGTTGTTCTGGATGGAGAAATAATTGGCAATCCGTACGCCATTCTTGTTCCATCATCTTAGGAGTGCGGTAAATCACCACATTTAAAAAACTACCGATACAAAGACTAAAAAGCCCAACTGCGATATATAGCGCAGTTGGGGTACTGATTAAATAAGTAATTAATTCTTGCATTTATACCACGGAACCCATTTGGAAAATTGGAAGATACATCGCAATGACCAGACCGCCCACGAGTACGCCGAGTACAGCCATAATTAAAGGCTCCATCATGGAGGTGAGGCCATCAACGGCATTGTCCACTTCGTTTTCATAGTGGGTTGCCACTTTATCGAGCATGGCATCAAGTGCACCGGATTCTTCACCAATCGCAACCATTTGGATGGCCATAGATGGAAATTTATCAGTGAGACGCATGGCAAATTGAAGTTGTTGACCAGTCGCAACATCTTCACGAATTTTCATCACCGCTGTTTCATAGACCACGTTGTTGGTCGCACCCGCAGTAGACTCTAGTGCATCAATAAGCGGTACACCGGCAGCGAAGGTGGTTGCTAATGTACGGCTATAACGTGCAATAATTGCTTTATACACCAAGTCACCAAAAATAGGCGCTTTTAAGGCAGCTTTATCTAGAAAATCACGGAAAGCTTTGCTGCGTTTTTTGGCTTCCAAAAAGCCTGCAACCGCGGCTGCAATACCAATAATAAGCAGGAACCAATATTTCTGCATCCATTCCGACATATTCACCACCATTTTGGTGAAGGCCGGTAGGTCTGCACCAAAAGAGCTGAACAGGTCTTGGAATACAGGAACCACTTTGACCATCAGAATAATGGTCACAATGATCGCAACGACAATAACCGCCGCAGGATATTTCATGGCTTTTTTAATTTTTTGCTTCAATAACTCACTTTTTTCTTTATAGATGGCAACACGATCGAGCATGGTTTCTAAAGCACCGGACTGTTCGCCAGATTCCACCAAAGAACAAAACAGATTGTCGAAATATTGTGGATATTTACGTAGTGCACCGGCAAAGGTGTTCCCGCCTTCAACTTCCCCTTTAATTCCGAGTACCACCTCGCGCATAGAAGGGTTTTCCAGCCCTTCAGCAACAATTTCAAACCCCTGAACCAATGGCACACCGGCTTTCATCATCGTGGCAAGCTGACGCGTGAATACAGTAATATCTAAAGTCGATACCTTCTTTTTCATCAACCCTTCGAGAATATTTTTACGTTTTTCTCGAATAGTTTTGATGGTGATGCCTTGTTTACGTAAAGTCACTTTGGCCAAAGCCATATTACGCGAAGGCAATTCCCCTTTAATTTTTGCCCCTTTACGATCCACACCTTCATAACTGAAGGTTGGCATCATCTGTGCTTTTTTTACAGCCATGAATTTATCCTTATTTTAAAATACTAATTCACTTACTCACTGGTCACACGATTGACTTCTTGAAGAGAAGTCACCCCCTGCATGACCTTAATTAAGCCTGAACGGCGTAAATTGTTAAAACCCGCTTGATCAGAAGCTGCAGCAATTTGTAATGCGTTGCCGTCTTCCATAATAATTCTTGAAATTTCTGGTGTTACTTTCATAACTTCATAAATACCGACACGGCCTTTATAGCCTTCTCGGCACTCTGCACAACCAACAGGTTGATAAACTTGAAATTCAGGATTGGCTAGATCTTCTTCAGTAAATCCAAGCTCAAGTAAACTTTGTTTTGGCACTTCTACACTTTCTTTACACTGTGAGCAAAGGCGACGCGCCAATCGCTGTGCAATTACCAGATTGACGGAAGTGGCAATATTGAAAGAGGGAACGCCCATATTACGTAAACGGGTCAAGGTTTCTGGTGCACTGTTGGTATGCAGTGTGGACATCACCATATGACCTGTTTGTGCAGCTTTAATGGCAATTTCAGCTGTTTCTAGGTCACGAATCTCCCCGACCATGACAATGTCTGGATCCTGACGCAGGAATGATTTCAAGGCCGCAGAGAAGGTAAGTCCCACTTTGTTGTTAACGTTGACCTGATTAATCCCTTCCAAGTTAATTTCGACAGGATCTTCGGCAGTCGAAATATTGGTATCTTCACGGTTGAGAATATTTAGACCGGTATATAAAGATACAGTTTTACCAGAACCGGTTGGACCTGTAATCAGTAGCATACCTTGCGGCTTTTCCAGTGCCTGCATAAATAATTCTTTTTGATCAGGTTCATAACCGAGCGCATCAATACCGAGCATGGCACTTGATGGATCAAGGATACGCAGTACCAATTTTTCACCAAACAAGGTTGGAAGTGAGTTGACACGAAAGTCGATGGCTTTATTTTTAGATAGCTTTAACTTAATACGACCATCTTGTGGAATCCGCTTTTCGGAAATATCCATTTGCGACATCACTTTTAAACGCGAAGCAAGTCGAGTCGCCAATTGTAGTGGTGGATTGGTAATTGTTCTTAACACACCGTCGACACGGTAACGGACGCGATAGGTTTTTTCGTAGGGTTCAAAATGCAAGTCAGATGCGCCCATGCGAATGGCATCGACCAATAACTTATTAATATATTTAACAATTGGCGCTTCATCACCTGAGTCTTTTTCTTCGTCTTGATCTTCTGGATTAGATGTATCTTGTTCTAAATCTAGATCAAAATCATCGTCAAAATCAAAAGTACTCTCTTCAGCGAAATTTTGTTCGATCAGTTTTTCAAGCTTATCGTATTCAACAATAACGGTTTCGGTATTGAATTTACTACCGAAGCGAATCGCATCAACCGCTTCTATATTGGTGGGATTGCTGATCGCAACAAAGAGCAGATTGCCATGTTTAAAAATCGGCAAGATACGATGTTTAGTGATGAGTTTATCTTCAAACTCATCACGAATAATCAAAGATGTATCATAGGTTGAAATATCAAAAAACGGTTCGCCAAATTCAATTGAAATGGTTTCTGCAATTAAGCGAGGCGACAGTTGATACTCGTGAATCAGATGCGGCACGATATCTTGTTTGGATTTTTTCGAATTTTGCAGTGCGGCCTGCATTTTTTCAGCAGAAAGATGCCCTTCATCAACTAAGCGACGAATAAACCCCGTAAATTTTGGTGAACCTTGAACTGCTGTCATGCTTTTAAATGCCTATGCTTCAGTTTGTTTATAATTGGTATAGCAAAATTATACTTTTGTTGCACAAAAATACCATATCTGAAAGTGTTGTCACTAGCCAAGAATTGCACAAAAGCATGAACCAGTCCTTAAATCTGCTGATTATTTTTCCTAAATTAGGATTTGAGGATATAGCATGCTCAATACAAAATTGTAAAAGTGCTGAAAATTATCATCAAAAATAAGAATTACGTGTAGAATGTGCCCGATTTCATCTTTGTCATGTGGGATAAATATGTCGGGTTCGACGATTACGCCTTGGGTTGTTGGGAATTGGAAAATGAACCCTATGCAAGCCGATGCGAGCGTGCTTCTTCAAGAGTTTAAGCAATTATTAAATCAACAAAATATTGCAGAAGAATTGTGTCATATTGGTGTTGCACCAGTCTCGATTGCTTTGACAACTGTACGTGATGCGTTAAATCAGGCAGATCGGAAAATTTTAACTGTTGCACAAGACGTGTCTCGTATGGCAGGTACCGGAGCGTATACCGGAGAAGTCAGTGCAGAATTGTTAAAAGATAGCGCGATTGAGTTTGTACTGGTCGGTCATTCTGAGCGACGTGAAATTTTTGGTGATCAACCTCAAATTATCAATGAAAAAGTCAAAAATGCTTTAAATGCAGGTTTAACTGTAATTTACTGTGTAGGTGAAAGTCTCGAACAGCGTGAAAGCGGTCAGGCAGAGCAAGTGGTTTTACAACAAATTTGTGATATTGCAGCGGTAGTAACGGCAGAGCAGTGGAAGAATATCGTGGTGGCTTATGAGCCGATTTGGGCCATTGGTACAGGTAAAACTGCCTCGCCTGAAGATGCACAAGCGATGCATGCCAAAATCCGTGAAGGTTTAAGCCAAATTACGCCCGAAGGTCAGCAGATGGCGATTCTCTACGGTGGTAGTGTAAAGCCTGAAAATGCAGTAGAGTTGGCAGCCTGCCCAGATATCAATGGTGCGCTGGTTGGTGGTGCATCATTAAATGCGGAGTCTTTCTATAAAATTGCTCAAGCATTTGCAAATACAAAATAATTAGGAGTTCAGCATGCAAACGTTTGTGCTGGTAGTACATATTATCTTAGCCCTTTTAATGATCGTGTTGATTTTAGTTCAGCATGGTAAAGGGGCAGATGCGGGCGCATCTTTTGGTGGCGGCGGTGCTGCAACTGTATTCGGTGCATCGGGTTCGGGTAACTTTATGACCCGCTTAACCGCAATTTTAACGGCACTCTTTTTTGTGACCAGTTTGACGCTGGCGGTATTTGCCAAGAAACAAACTACAGATGCTTATAGTCTAAATGCAATTTCTTCAGCACCGACTGCACCTGCAAAAACGGCTGAAACTTCGCCAACTGCACCAAAAAGTTCTGAATAATTTATTTAGCGCTTTCTTTTTTGGCGTGTTGCGACTAGAATGCGTCACAGCTGCGGTGGTGGTGGAATTGGTAGACACGCTACCTTGAGGTGGTAGTGCTT
>NZ_JBLZXR010000127.1:0-12811 GCF_050285345.1 Acinetobacter sp. | reverse complement strand
CAATCCCTGCTGAATATTAAATTCAGGCTGCGTTTCCTCAATCTGCTGGCCTTCAACAGGCTGATAAAACTCCTCAATTACATCCAAACCTTCCTCCATGTCTACGTCCATCCTTCCATTCCCAAAACCCTTCCTTGCGGTAAAGTCCAAAGCCTCCTGATAAAACCCTGCCTGCTTGCTCTGCTCATCAATTTGCTTTGCCTGAATAATCGCTTCATTCAAGCTAATCCCCTCCCTTAAAGTCAGATCCACGTAATACACGGGCTGACGGTAGCTTTGTGTCGTACTCTTGCCCCGCAATATCAATTGCAAGGGGAGACATGACAACAAGCCTCCTGAAGCTGCATGGTAATAGTTCAACCGTGCAGCCAAAGTCCGAATACTATTAAAGCCTGTAGTTCTAAAGATGAAGGTGCCAAACTCATCCGATTCATCTAAGTTCACATGCAAACGCCCGTAGGGCTTACAGTTCCCACCTTGAGCCAATGGACATAAATCAGGGGATGGGCAGGGATGTTGCTCGACCCCTTGATTGGTTAAACGTTGGCAGGTTTCTCCATTACCGACACAGACGGGACGACCGGTCTGTCGGTCAAATAAGGTGTATTCAGCGCGTAAGTTCAGATCAGGATCATTAAAGATCATTCTGACGGGGATTGAGCGTAGCTTTTGATTCGGAGCATTCGCTCGGAGCTGTTCATCCAGTGGATGCTTCACCCAGCCTTCTTTGCTTTGAATCTGGGAAGTAATGGTGAACTGGTCATCTTTTTCAGGCAATCGCTTACCATTCTTTTCGATCATACGACCGATACTGATCCGTCCCAAGATTGGAGGAGTAATTGCTAAACCTTTAATCATGTTGATATTCCTTAATGTATTACCTTACAAATTTGGGTCTATGTATGTAGGTCGGAACAAGGACCAAATAAGTTACCCAAAGAATGTAGAGCCAGATAAAGTGCTACAGAAATCGCGACCGATTTGCTCTCTACCGAAGGGTAGAGAGCGGGGAGCGATTTTTGTGAATTTTTGATTGGGTGCTGTAGATAGGGCTTAGTCGGTATAGATGTTGAATCGACGACTGCCCTGCTTTTGAAGTGGATAAAGCTCGATGAGTTCAGGCTGGTGCTGAAGCAATGCCTTGGTATTGAGGCTGATAGAGTCCTTAGCTTTCTTCCAGACCACTGAGCCATGTGCAAAGACTGCCCTTTCCTTGTCTTGCATCATCATCTGGATTTCATGTTTAAGCTGGTCAAAGCGTTCCTGCTGATGCTGAATCTCTTCCTTCATTTTGATGAGCTGGTCGAACATCAAATTGGCATTTTCATTTTGCGAAAGATCCTCTACCGTTAAAGGTACATGCGCTGGATAAAGTTGTTGAATGGCTTTAGCTGCGGATTCACTTGCATCCACGGATGGTGGTGTATCCTTTTCCACGCATTCCCAGAAATATCGTTCTGCTTGAACAATATGTTCAATCACGGATTCTGATCGTGTCACTTTGAAGATCTTGGTTTCATGCCCACAGATCAAGACACAAACATGCGCTGCCTGTTTACCAGTCACCGCCAGTTGATGTTGTACCTGACAAAGCACATATAAAGGCACACCATCACGCCACAATTTTGCTCCATGCTCACCTGCTGTTTTGCATTCCAAAATTTGGACTTCATCGCTGCCGACCACGCTGTAATCCAGATTGGCTAACATAAAGTGTTTATCGGGATCAGGATGCTGTAGTACCGCATTGATCCGTCGCACCTTGTTATGGGTGTGCATGCTATAGAACTCTGCCACCAAAGGTTCCAGCTGCTTACCCCAATACAGCGGTGCTACACCTGAGCTTTCATCTTCTATGGATTGAGCCTGTCGTCCAGTTTTGATTAGCCAGAGTTCCAGCATCGACATATAGGGATTGAGACCACAGGCAGTCGCGGCATCACTGCTACCGATACCTTGTTTACGAACTTCGAGCCAGTCCTGATATTCCATCCCTTTGGTGTTGACCAGTCGCTTGGCTGCCGTTGAGCGTTTGGTAGTAATGGTTGGATTGACTACGATCTTTGATCCTACAGTCGTAGGCTGATGGGTAATAGATACAATTTGATTCATGGAATGATCCTTATAAATTCTGATCTCTGTAAAAGAAATGCATAAAAAAGCCATACCCGACACGAGGTCGGGTATGGCGATTTGTTTGCTGTTTTAATTGAGGGGGTTACATGAGTGCTATGAATAGCATTTGTTTGGGGTGACTTGATTTCGACATGAGTGAGTCAGTTAATCTCAGGCGATCAAAGCAAGCGCTTGCTCCAATCCTCGTTGTTTCACACCAGCACCCGCACCGAACCAAGCTGAATCAAGACGGTGATCTGTACTCATGGCACGTCGTTCATGATCCACAAATTCTGTGATGGAACACAGTAAGCCATAAGCCGTATCTTTGGCGGATGACAATTCAGCACCACGACCTTGACCATTAAACATCTCTAAAGCTTTATTCATGGCACGACCATTCGGTTCAGGCTTTTTCTCCTGAGCCTGCTGCGCGACATTGCGGTAGAACTGAATGATGTTTTCTTCAGGATCAGAAATTGACATGGTGCTATTATTAAACACGGCATCAAAGTAAGCCTTAGCTTCTTGCTGACTCACCTTACGCTGTGTGAGCTGTTTCATCTCATACATGTGCTCATCCCAGGCACGCACTGAAATACCCAATTGCTGTTTCACTTTCTCTGCATCAAACTTGGTACTATGCGGAACCTTCACCACACCTGCACTACTGCTCTGTCCACGTAGAGCAATGGCTAACGTGTTGTTACAGACCACTCGGATACTGGTGAATTGTGCTGTCGTTGCCAACGTGCCATCACATGCAGTAGCCAGCAAGATATAACCATTACTGACATCTTTGGACTTTAACGCGGTACTTTGCCCGGTACGTGCCAAAGCCCAGAACTTCTTCCCACCTTTCAAAACCCCTGCGGTTTCTAGCTCAAAACCTGATTGCTCAGTCAGATCCCGGTAGAACTCCAGAATCTCTTTAGGCTGAACTTCCTGATAACGCTGACTGACTACAGATAAAGGTGCATGGGTATCTGAGCGATACAACACTCGCTGCTCTTCAAAAGGCATGATGATGCTCTGACCACGTTCATTCTGTGCCATATAGCTGACGTTCGAGGATTCAATCCGCCAGTCCATCCCAGCTTGCTGTGCCCAAACTTCGAGTGGTTGATTCGGACTCAGCTGATTACCGAGACCATGCCAAGGGGTTTCGCCAACATAGGCGATTTGTTCGATTTGATGTGCCATCGTTCTTATCTCCTAGGTTATTAGCGGAAGTTCTGCTGACAGTGGTTGCAATGGTAATAGGTAAGGGTGATCGGCTTTTTAGGCTCATCAAACACGCTACTAAATAAACCACCAATAACTGCACCTGCAATACCACCAATAAATGGAGATACAGGCAATGGCAAACTCTTTGAAATGGATGCACCGATGGTTGCGAACGAAGCTGATGCTGCTAGACCTGTGGAATCAGAACCACTCGCCTGCTGATTAACAACCTGAATGACTTGATTCGATAAGCAATAAGGGCAATTTAAACTCATAATATATACCTCTAGAAATGACAAAGGCTCACCGATTGGTAAGCCTTGCAAAGTTAAAAAACTCGTTTTCACCTAGATAATGTATATCTGAGATTATTTTCATTTAGCGTTTAGGACGTTTACGACCATCCGGTAATCGTAAATCCAATCTAACCCTATTTATAGTATCTACGCTATTACGTCTTGATGGTCTATTAAACTTGCCGTGACCAAAACTCTGCATGTTTTTGACTCTTACTCGAAGGTACTGCTCTGTTTTATCTGGCGCTGTGAAATACCTGACTATCTTCAAAACATTAGCTCTTTTAGCATCATCTCCTCGAATTAAAGGACCTAGAGCATCGTTTCCACTTTCTTTGTAACTTCTACGATTCTGCTTAGTATTGCAGTTGTACCCTTGTCCAGTTTCTTCTGTTATTTCTTTCCAAGTATCAATAATACAATCTGCAATATGGCGATCAAACTTAACACGACTACCATTATAGAAAAGTAAGAAATGTGCGTGATATCCCTTTTCGGCACCTTGCTCTAAAGCATACATATAGCCCTGCAAATCACTAAAATGGCGATCTCTATCCTGTAATCGATCTAGTAGTTTTCGGATATCTTGCCTAAAGTCCGAAATATCAATGAATCTTCGCTTATTCTGTTTATAAGATAAATCAACCCGAATAACAGCTAATTTAGAATGATGTTCTAGCAATAACTCTGTGTACTCCATAGCCTTACATCGATTCTTTAGCTCATCCTCTTTGAAACGTTGAACTTCCCTGTCATGTTGTCTTTGAAACTTTTGAAATCTTGACTTCACATCACGAAATCTTAGTTTTTCTAAAATTGAGTTATCGATATATTGAAACGCTCTTACATCTTTTTCCAACTCCAACATCAGCTCAATCATGGCTTGGTTATAAGCAGAATAGATCAGATCTGAATTATATTGCTCCTGTAACTCTCTGAGTAAATCAACCAACTCAGACCAATAGCCATTCCATGGTCTTTGACGGGTTATCGTATCTTCCACAAAATTTTCAATTGCAGTAATCAATGAAGAATGATTCATCTTGGTGTGTTCCATTGCTATGTACCTGTTGTTAATACATAGCAATAGGGCTAATCGTTAAGAAATTACATATAGGCTTAAATTAGATAAGAGCTCTATATAATGTGAGTGTATATAGAATCATATATTTAATTAGTATTAGTAATATAGCCTTATAATACCCACTAAGACTTCAGCTACAAATGCAGTGATTCATTAGGCTTTCATAGTCATATTTCTATTCGTGTACACGTTTTGCCGATCATATTGTGAAGCGACAACTTTTTTATCTAAAAGCTAGCTTTGATATCATGAATTTATCAGAATAAATTACTATAGAGGTAGTAGTAATCGTACTAATCTTTCTGCCCTCCTCTCATAAAAATCAGCCCGCATATCCACCCCATCTTGAGATGAATTTTCATTGATTTCATTTACGCCTTTTTCATTTTCAGGCGTACTCACTTCAACTTGTGGAGTATTCTTTTCATCCGTTTTTTTAGGTGTAGCTTCTTTAATTCTACCCCTCAAAATTAGCTCTGGTCTTTTTTGATTGCGATGGCTTGTACTTTTATATTTATTGAAATATTCATACGCAGTATAAAAGCTCACTAGATCATTTCTCACCTGGTGAATAAGCTGTTTATCTTCTTTATTCACAATAAAATAGTCCGATTCAACTTCTTTAGACCATAATGTAGGGATTATTTTCAAGTCCGGCAAATTTCTATCAATTATCTGTTTGGCATTGTACCTCTTAGTAAACTTCCCCCAATAATCCTTAAATTTTAAATTTACCTCATCAGCAACAACATCTGAACGAAGGTAAAAAATAGCTGTACAGTCAATAGAATAGCAGCCATCTTTAAAAACAAAATATCCGATATAAGCGTCTAAATATGCCCCTATACTCTTTGGTGCACGTTTCGCTTTCTTAAAGAATTGAGTAACAATTGTCTTTAAGGTACTGATATCTAATCGACTCTGGCTATTATCAATTTTAAAGCGTACTAAAATAGTGTTCTCTTTAAAGCTTTTCTTTAAATAACACTGTGCTGATCTCGTGTTTTTTTGCACCAGCATTTCCATATAAGCTAATCTGCTTCGGGGAATTGAGATATGGCGCTGTTTGATTACCTTTAGATCTCGCACTATTAAATTTGTTACTTCCGCCAGATTTATATCGTGTAAGTCATACGTTAATGATGAATTATTTAAATTTAACGGAAGCGAAACAGTATTGTAGAGAGTCCAATTAGATGCCCATACAGAAAAATTAATATCTATTACATTATCTAATAAGGCCAAATACATCCTAGCTACACAGGGCCATTTAGAGGGATCTTGGTTGATCGATAGAGAAGTTGATAAACTGTCAATATATGTATGCTCCAAATAAGCCAGGAACAAATTAACCCTTTGCAATAGTTTTATTTGCTGTGCATCTAACTCATCAAAATATTTCAGCATCTCGTAAAATTTGTGTATAGACTTCGCATATTCTGGAGCACGTTTAACCAAACTGGCATCATCCCAGATTGAATTAAAATCATATGGCTTTTTCTCTAGATCATCCTTTTCTTGTCTTTTTGACTTTCTCTTATCATTTCGATCTTTTAAACGACGATCAGCTTTTCTTGTAATTAGACGTACAGGCGTATCAACTAATTGACTCTCGGCAGTGTGATTATCAGGACTAATAATCTTTCCCATTCCATAAAACAATCCTACAAACCACTTCAACATGAGAGCTAATTTTTTGCGATTAGGGAGTTTAAATTCTTTTATTTCTTTTATACCTAAGTGATCAAAAATTTGATCAATCGCAATAATTTCCGATCGAAAAAAATTAGTAATCTTACTACCATGAAAAAATATATCTAACTCACGATGTAATGACTCCTTGATTTGATTGGTATCAATTTTGTACGTTGAACTGTCTAGAATAAATCCAAGCATTAATCGAACTTCACCATTCAGTTCTATTTCACCTTTTGTAAGGATAGATAACCAAGGTAAATGAGTTATTCCTAGTTCAAGGGTATTCAACTCCTCTACTAGCAATCGTATTTTTCTTCCAATCGGAGTTTCAGCTAATATGTGATCTACTTGCCCTGTATGAATTAATTTTTCAATCTCTTCATCAGAAAAATCCAGTACCTGAAATTTTACCACCACAAGCGCTTGTGTAATCTTCTTAACGCCATGTAGCACATCCAAAATTTCACGAGCAATCTCATCGCCTTTATCTTGATCGAAATTAAATTTGTAGTTCTTTTGCTTGCCTAAATACTGCTTATATTGATCAATCGTCTCAAATACTTCCTCATAAGGAAAGTCTTCAACTTTCCATCTGTCAGATTGAATCTTGCTTCTAAAGACACACGATATCTCTTTATCTAGAAAATCAATAAAAGCATGAATTTTTTCTGGCAATCTATAATATCTAGTTGCTAGTTTCATAAGTGCAACATCAACTACTAGACCATTATAAAACTCAACTATCTGCTTTTTTTTCGCCTCATTTTTTGAAGAGCAAGCGTCATCCCAATCTACTTTGTGATAACCAATAAATTCTTCAACTAGCTCCAAACGCTCATACAGTCTTTCTAAAGTTTCGATAGTTTCCCGAAATATGCCTTTATGAATTTTCCTATTTTGAGTAATTGAATACCGATAGCTATCCGTATAGTAACGTTTCAAAAATCCAAAAATTTCTTTATCGGTTAATTTTTCTAATTGCCCGATTTCAGGAAGCTCCCTAAAAAATTGAAAGTTTGATTCATTCATGATTAGAATCTTCTAGTATTTTTAGATAATAGTTAAAAATTAACACTTCTAACCCTTATATTTCAAGATTTCTGCCTTCTATCAATAAAAAATAGTAACTATTATACCCCATTTACCTACCCTTAAACCCTATATTGGAAAATTTAAACCCCTACTTACAAACTATTAAGACAGTATATGTACTCAGTTTTCAGTTATAACGATGAAAAAAAAACCACGCTTTTTAGCGTGGTTTTTGTGATTTTTTTAGTCATTTAATTCAGCTAATCCTTCACTCCCCCCCATACCACTCCATCAATCTCACCCGCTCATCCCAATATTGCGCTCGGTTATATGCCGAGCGAATTCTATTTTGGGGCACATGTGCAAGCTGGCGTTCAATGGCATCTGGATTAAATAGATTCGATTCGTTTACGACTATACTTAATAGCAATCTAAAACCACGGGTGGTTATTCGTCCCACATAGCCTGAACGTTCAATTACTACCAAAATCGATTCACTGTGAGTAAAATAATTCAGATATACCAACTGGTTGTTATTTGTTCATTTAATAATAACCATCAGATGACATAAGAGCACCCTTATATAGTTGGGGGTATAAATGTGGGTATAATTAAAAATATATATTTTTATTTAATTATATTTCATTTACTTATAAAACAAATATGACTCCCTCTTTCGCCAAATTCGAAAGAACTGCAATCCAAAGCAGTGACCAAAGTTTTAAATCTTATAGATTTAAAACTTTTTTTATTTTTAGAGTTTCTTTTTTTTCATCTGCGGAACTACTGATTTTTCAGCATGTAAATCGTTATATTTTTTATTCTTGCATTTACTTCACCTCCAGAATTAGCTGTAGATCAGTCCTCAAAATACAGATTCATTAAATTTCTCATTGATCAACCTTTAGACATGATCATTTACAAATAGAAAAATTATATTCTAAAGACAATTACTTAAGCCTATGCTAAAACTAAGTCATCGCCCCGAGAAGGATACAAAGAAAAAACTTATTTATCTGAATATCATTGAACTGAAACGCAACGCATATAAGCTAAAACTTGATCAACCGAAAAACAAAATAATCGACCTTTCACATATATCACTGCTATTCCGGAGAAGACATGAATAACAGCCAGAACTATGTTAAGCAGATCAAGAACGCCAAACGTGGTGGCTATACCCCGACCATTGCCAAAGACATTAACAAACATAAAATTCAAAAAGCACAGCGTCTGATTGACCAATGGCGAAAACTCGCCGACGAACTCCGTCCACAAATGCAACTGGATATGGCCTATACCCTAGAGGAATGTGCACAGGATCTCGATCAAATTTTAAGAACCAAATAACTCAACTAATATTTTATTCAGTACATCTAAAAAAACTTCCCTTCTGTACCGCCCACTATCCGTGGGCGAATTTATACAGTGCGTCTATTTTAAAAATTAGCAATGCAAGCGCCTTCGCTTTGAATTTTAAATCGGCGCTTTCTAGGCATTAAATAAAGCATCATTTGCTTATTTTTTGGCTTGCGCCCATGCAAAAAATCTGTAAAATGCATTCCACAACGCCGGCATAGCTCAGTTGGTAGAGCAACTGACTTGTAATCAGTAGGTCCACAGTTCGAATCCGTGTGCCGGCACCATTTCTTAGCCTCGCTTTTTAGTGAGGCTTTGATGTTTCTGAAGCCTGCATTTTCTTAAGGCTTTCTGACACTGATTTGCACATAACGAATCAGTCCATCTGAATATAATTTTTCACATAATTTAGCCGTCATCTGGATCTTGAATTGACCCAGATCGAAGTGTGCTGCACCCAATTTTTGCTGCTGAATATAGCGTGCAAAACCCTGCAAAACCGGCGTACTCAGATCTGCAATATCCAAAACTTCAAAGCCTGCATTTTCCAGTTGTGCATGTAAACCTTGTTTTGAATTTAAATGTTTTAAATTCACATCGGCAGCTTTTAATAAACTTTGATATTTCAGTTGCTGCAATGAATTTAAATTCAAAAACTCATCCGACAACATCAAATAATGAAAAGCAAAACGCCCTTTTGAATTCAAAATATCAAAAACAGAGAACAACAATGAATTCAAATCACTATGATAAGCTGCATCAATACATAACACGGCATCCAGACTATGCTGTGGATAAATATTTTTTAAATTCAAAAACGAATCTTGGGTAATTTTAACTTTTGAATTTAAATTTTTTTGGATTTTTTCCACGCAGTGTGGCTGTAATTCAACTGCGGATAAGTTTTGAATTTGAAATTGTTTGAGCCAAAAAATCAGGCTTGCACCTTGCCCACAGCCCAAATCGAGCAGGTGGTCATTAGAAGTTAATTGGATGGATTGTGCGAGATGAAATGCAAGTTCTTGACAGGCCTGAGGATAGGAAGACTTTGCATCTTCCCAATAGCCCAGATTGCTCCAAGCAAGTTCTGCATCATCCCCCAGTATTCGACTGTTAATCGCATATTTATGTGTCGGAAGATATTGCTGAATTGCTTGAAGCCATTTCATGTTAGTAACCGAGTTGTGGGGCAACCTCCACTTTAGGTTTTAAGCCCACAAACGGCAATGGTGCACCAAAAATTTCTGCAATATGCATGGCAGAAGTCACCGCAGATTCTAAAATTGGCAAGCCATCACATGACCATGAACCGCAGAAAAATACTTTACGATCTGTCGCCAAATGACGTTGTTGCAATTCTTTGTTCAATGCCACGGTATGTGAATCCACCACTGCACGTGTCAAAGTGACTGAAGAAATGACTTTTTTCGGATCAATGTCAGTGACTGGGCGCCATGTTTGGAACACAGGGGTTTTACCGACTAAGCTTGGTTCAATCGAGTTGAGCCATACCGTAAATTGCTGACGGGTAAATTTACGATCCATCATATAGCTGAGTACTGCCCAATCTTTACGCTTCGGCGGCATCACGGTTGGATCGGTATGAATCACCAACTCGCCTTGTTCGAATTTAAATTTCTTTAACAGTTCGATATCGTCTGCAAATTGGGTCGGATCCAAAAATTCTTGCGTTTTGGTGGTTGGCGTTGCTACCACCACGCGGTCAAATACGTGATGGCCACCTGATGCATTTTCAACGATGACTTTATCGTCTTGCTCATGCACTTTGGTAATCGCCTCTCCGCTTTGAATGTCGATCCCTTCAATTAATTTATCGACCAAAGCTGGCGTACCGCCTTGAAGACGTAATAAGGCATCGCCATCGGTCAATTGACGCAGGAAAATCAACAACGGTTTTGCTGGCCATTCGCCAATAGTTTTCGGGTTACAGGTACAAATCGTATACAGCACTGGCATGACGGCACCATGCCAGAACACTTCTTCGATGTCATTCTGATTAATAAATTCAGCTAAAGTGATGTCTTGATTTTTAGATTTAAAAAATTTCGCAATGGCTGCTTTTAATTGCAGCATGCCTTTGACTAAACGCCAGCCATATTGCTGCAAGCCTTTGCGGTTATTAATAATCGGGAAATTACCAATACGGCTACGTGTCGTGGTTAACCATGTTTCCGTACGATCTTCAAAAAGCCAGCTACACGCCATATACGTACGCACAGGAAACGTTTTAATCCCTAAGTGCGTCGCCAAACTTAAGGTGTTTTTCCATAAATGCGGATTCATGACGCGTAAAGGCGCATCAATTAACCCGCCTTCAAACTCGGTGCTATGGCTGTCCATACCACGACCCGGCAGAGCTTCGAAAATTGTAATGTTATGCCCTGCGTCTTTAAGAATTCTTGCGGTAGCCAGCCCAGCCATGCCACTACCGATGACTGCTATATCCAATTTTCTATTCCATTTATAAAATTTGAATAAAAGTATGAACGATCACAAGTCAAAAATAGCTATTAAAAAATACCAGATTCATTTTTTTTGTATGGATTTTCGTACAAAAAATTTAGCCGAGATTTAACAAATAATGACAGCTTTAAATTTCACTATTAAATATTAATTTTTAAAGATATTTTCTATTATTTTATTTATTTATCTATAAAACCATACAATTAAATTAACCATTATTATAACTATTGGTTTACTTCTAAAGTTTTTATCGCTAATATTCGCCCACAACAAAGTGATAACTGCATCACAAAACATAATAAATAGAATGATATTTAAATCATGACCAAGAAAAAAAATACAGCGCAAAATAAAAGCCTCTGAAACTTCAGAGGCTTTTTTTTGGATCATAAAAGTGCAGAGTGAAAGCTTAAGCTTCGGAATTCACTGCAATTTCACCAAATTTACCACGATTAAAATCATCAAAGGCTTGAACAATTTCTGCTTTGCTATTCATCACAAATGGACCATAACCTTGAATTGGTTCATTCAAAGGCACACCACTGAGCAATAAAAACTTGGTGTCGTGCAATGCTTGTAGTTGAATCGCAGTATCCTCTTGTGCAAACATGACCATCGAACTATCCAGTACTTTTTGACTGCCATTAATAATCACTTCACCATTTAACACCACCAAAATGGTGTTATGGCCTTCGGGCACATGCAACTGTGTTTCATAGTTCGCTTTGAGCTCACCATCCCACACATTAACCGGACTAAAGGTTTGCGCTGGCCCATGATGCCCCCCCATTTCGCCAGCAATCACGCGGATATGCCCAGCACCTTCATCCATTTCAATACGTGGAATTTCAGCACGGGTAATCGCTTGATAACGCGGTTGGGTCATTTTGTCTTTTGCAGGTAAGTTGACCCACAATTGCACCATTTCAAACATACCGCCCGCTTTGGCAAATTCTGGAGAGTGAAATTCTTCATGCACAACGCCTGAACCTGCAGTCATCCATTGCACATCACCGGTTTGGATCGTACCGCCACCACCACTCGAATCTTTATGGGTCACTTCACCACTATAAGCCAATGTTACGGTTTCAAAACCACGATGTGGATGTGAACCGACCCCATGTTGTGCCGTAGTTGGGTCGAATGGATACGGTGCTGCATAATCGAGAAGTAAAAATGGACTTATTGCCTGACCCAAACGGTCATAGGAAAATAAGTTTTTCACTGGAAATCCATCACCGACCCAGTGCATTTGCTGATTACGATAAACACCAATGACTTTTTTCATCTTTAATTCCTCTATTCATACATTGGATGAACATGGCTTTATTTTAGTCTCTGTCCTATTGGCATGCTAGAAGTGAAATAGCACTCTATATCTCAAATATAGAACAATCTTTGGTTAGTTCATCTGTCATTTTTTACTCCCGCGCAGAATTAATATGGCTCTAGACTAGCAGACTAGTTATGTTGGTCTGTAATCATGATTAAAAACAGTAAATTAAGCCACTACAAG
>NZ_JBLZXR010000126.1:0-35934 GCF_050285345.1 Acinetobacter sp. | reverse complement strand
GTCTAGAGGCCTAGGACATCGCCCTTTCACGGCGGTAACCGGGGTTCGAATCCCCGTAGGGACGCCATATTCAAGATGGCAACATCTTATAAAAAAGCCCAAGCATAATGACTTGGGCTTTTTTATTGTCTCAGTTTCTAAATACTTCTTGCAAATGCTTCGAATCATAAATAGCTTTCGGCGCAATCACCGTTTCATTTAAAGGAATATTTTGACCATAGCGTTGCTTCATCAACTTTTGCACTGAACTTTGTTTTAAATCAAATTGTTTTAAGTGCTGTAATGGCGCAAGCTGAATACCCAAGGCTTGGTCATAGGCTTTCCAAATAATTTCAGAACAATAGATTGCACGGTTTGACCATTCAAAATAAATATCATAAGGACGGTCGAGGTATTGCTCAGCATTTTTTACCAGCTTTTGTTTTTGGCTCACATTTAAAGGCGACTGCATTCGTTTGACCACATAATGCCCTTTTACCCCACGTGCAATCCATTTATTCAGTGAAGTATATTGAATAGGTTGTATCGCCTCTAATACCCAAGTCTGACCGTTTTTATTCACAATCATCCCCATATGACTATAAGGTGAATCAGTTGCCTGCTGAATAACTAAACTTTGCTGTGATTTTGAAATATGAAAAATAATATCCCCAGTCTGAAACTGAGGATTGGCAAATACATATGAACTGAGTCCACAAACCAACAGCATATAAATTATTTTAAACATGAATCATTTTTATCGTATCAAAACAGGATGACCCTCCACTTAGTCAGTAAAAGGATCACCCAATTAAAAATTACAGAAAATACGCAGGCTTAAATCACTTCAATCCGTCTAAGCCGATTTACGCGAATTCACCCGGCCTTTAATCACCGCAGTTAAATTGCCTTTTAAATAATTAAAGAACACTTTCAACGGTGACAGTTTTGGATTCGGCTGTTTGCCTTCACCAATGGCTTTAAACTGTGCGGCATACCAGATAATTTCCATAATCGCCATTTTATCAACCAGAGGAATACCGGTTTTAATTTTATCGACACCATAACGCACATCCTGACCTGCAATTAAGCGGTCTGCCAATGCAGTTTCCACCGCAAATGGACGCGCAATGCCGATAAATTCACACGCGCCGCTATCCAGTGCTGCATTCATACCTTCAACGGTGCGGAAGCCGCCTGTCACCATAAGGTGGCATTTCACTTCTTTACGAATTTTTGCTGCAAAATCCAAGAAATAGGCTTCACGGGCAATGGTCGATGCTTTACGTTTATTTTCCTTGGCACCAGCCATGGCTGGCGCTTCATAGGTACCGCCAGACACTTCGATCAGATCAATACCCGCTGCATCAATCGCTTTAAACACCGTGACTACATCTTCTTCAGTGATGCCGCCGCGCTGAAAATCTGCTGAATTGAGTTTTACCGAAATAATAAAATTGTCAGACGTTGCTTCGCGAACAGCTTTATAGGCTTCAAGCAAGAAGCGCATGCGATTTTCAATCGAGCCGCCCCATTGGTCGGTACGTTGATTGGTCAATGGTGATAAAAATTGGCTGATCAGATAACCATGCGCACCATGCAGTTGTACGCCTTCAAAACCAGCTTTTTCACACACCGCTGCTGCTGTAGCAAAACGCTGAATAATATCTAAAATTTCTTCTTCACACAGTGCACGTGGTGTACCAAAAGTGGTTGCCAACATTGGACTGAATGGAACAGCTGAAGGTGCAACCGTCTCTTTGTTTAAGCCTTTCGGACATTGACGCCCCGGATGCGACAGCTGCACCAATTGCACCATGCCGTATTTTTTACCAACATCAGCCCATTGCTTGAGTAAAGTCAAATCGCGTTCAGACTCAACTCCAACCACGCCCGGTTCATTTTTGGCGCGCAAATCCACCATCACGTTACCGGTAATCGCACAGCCTAAACCACCTTTGGCCCAAGCCTCATATAAGCCAAAATACAGATGGTTTGGTTGTCCTGCCATATTGGCCAGCGCCTCACTCATCGCGCCTTTAATAATGCGGTTTTTAAACTGTGTATTGCGGATTTGAATTGTTTTAGCAAGATGGCTCATGTGGTGATATCCATTATTTTAATTGATGCCTTTACTCTAATGACATTTATATGCGCGTCAATAGCAGCTAGACAATTTATATTGTCACTTTAAGTAAAGCCTGCCTTAATACTGACTAGCGGCAATTAATTTCTGCGTATATTCCGCCTGTGGATGTGAAAATAGTTGATCGGTATCCTGAAATTCAACCACTTGCGCATGACGCAGCACCAGCACTTTTTGGCACAGCGCTTTCACCACTTGCAAGTCATGACTGATAAACAAATAGCTCATACCTGTCTCTTGCTGCAACCGGCGCAACAATTTCACAATTGCACGCTGTGTGGTGCGGTCCAATGCCGAAGTCGGTTCATCCATAATCAGCACTTTTGGCTGCAGCACCAACGCCCGCGCGAGCGCAATACGCTGACGTTGCCCACCAGACAGTTCATGTGGATAGCGCTGTTTAAAACTGACTGGTAATTCCACCTGCTGTAAAGCGGCCTCAATTTTCGCGCTGATTTCTGCCGCTGAAAGTTTTTTTAAGGCCAAGCCTTCACCAATAGTCTGCTCGACATTCAAACGCGGGTTTAAGCTGCTGAACGGGTCTTGAAACACAATTTGAAAATCACTGCGTAAAGGCCGAAGCTGTTTTTCATTCAGCCGATTCAAATCCTGCCCTTGCAATAAAATTTGGCCTTCACTATCAATCAAACGTGAAACGGCCAAAGCCAAGGAACTTTTACCTGAACCGCTTTCACCGACAATGCCAATGGATTGACCTTGCTGCAACGCCATACTTAAGGGTTCAACTGCGACAAAATAATCTTTGATCCGGTTCAGTAAGCCTTGCTTGATTGGAAATCTGACGCCTAAATTTTCCAATTGCAGCAGCACAGGCTGAGTTTCAAGCTTTAGCGCTTCACCAAAATCATGATTCAGCAAATCTCGGGTATAATCCTGCTCAGGCGCAGCAAAAATCTGCTGTACACCGCCCTGTTCCACAGCCTCGCCTTTATACATCACAATCACTTGATCGGCATATTTACGCACCAGATTCAGGTCATGACTGATTAAAATCATCGCCATCTTACGGCTTTGCTGCAGTTCTTTAAGTAAATTCAGAATTTGCGCTTGCAGGGTTACATCCAGTGCTGTGGTCGGCTCATCGGCAATCAGAATCTCCGGATCCAGCGCCAAAGCCATGGCAATCATCACCCGCTGGCGCTGACCGCCAGACAGCTCATGTGGATAGCGCTTTAATTTTTCTTCAGGCTCAGGAATACCGACATCTTGTAGCAGCTGAATCACCCGCTCTCGGGCTTTGATCTTTGACCAACCACACAGCAATAGGCTTTCACCGATAATTTTTTCCACACGATGCAGAGGATTCAGCGCAGTCATCGGCTCCTGAAAAATCATCGCAATCTTTTCACCGCGGATTTTGCGCAATTGTGCTGGATTCATCGCCAATAGGTTTTGCCCGTTTAGCAGCGCCTGCCCAGTAACCTGCAGATTTTTTGGTAATAGCCCCAATATGGCTAGGCTACTGATGGATTTTCCAGAACCGCTTTCACCGACAATCGCCAGTGTTTCACCCGCCTGTAGCTCAAAATTCAAGGCCTGAACTAAAGCTTGCCTTTCATGTTCGATATGCAGCTGACTGACCGACAGAATTGGACTTTGTTGTTTTGTATTTTGCGGCATATTATTGACGTCTTGGATCAAATGCATCACGCGCCGCCTCCCCAATATAAATCAGCAATGACAACACAATCGCTAAAGTGAAAAAGCCTGACAACGCCAACCACGGCGCATTTAAATTATTTTTACCCTGCAGCAGCAGCTCACCTAATGACGCTGCATCTGGCGGCAAGCCATAGCCCAAAAAGTCCAAAGCCGTCAGTGCGGTAATATTCGCGGTCAGCATAAATGGTAGTTGTGACAGACTCGAACTCATGGCATTCGGCAGTATATGCCGGAAAATAATGGCACGATCCGACACACCCAAACTGCGCGCCGCGCGTACATAGTCAAAATTCCGCGCACGCAGGAACTCTGCACGCACCAAACCCACCAATGCCGTCCAGCCAAACAACAGCATAATCACAAATAGCCAATATACGCTTGGGGTAAACATGCTGACCAAAATCATCACCATAAACAGCATCGGCAAACCGCCCCATACTTCCAATATGCGCTGTCCAATCAGATCGACCCAACCGCCATAATAGCCTTGTACCGCACCCACAATAATGCCAAGCAATGCCGAAGCCAGCGTCAAAGCAAAGCCGAACAACAATGAGACTCTTAAACCATAGAGAATACGCGCCAAAACATCACGACCTTGATCATCGGTGCCCAACCAGTTTTGTGCGGTTGGCGCTGAAGGGACTGGCACAGCCAATTCTAAATTCGGGGTTTGATAGGAAAAATGATTGATCGGCCACAGCGCCCAGCCTTTATTATTAATCAGCTGCTGCACCGCAGGATCTTTATAATCAGCTTCGGTTTCAAATACACCGCCAAACTCTGTTTCTGGGTAGCTTTTGAATGCAGGCACATACAAGCTGCTGTCGTATTTGACCAACAGCGGCTTATCATTGGCAATCAGTTCTGCGCCAAGCGACAGTACAAAAATCACGGCAAAAATAATAAAACAGCCAAAACCCAGCTTATTTTGCTTAAAGCGCTTTAACCGCGCCTGCATAATTGGGGACATTATTTTGCTCCCCGTGATTCAAAGTTAATACGCGGGTCAATCACTTGATACAGCACATCACTGATTAAACGTAGAATTAAACCCAGCAGGGTAAAAATGAATAAAGTGCCGAAAATCACTGGATAATCACGCTGCACAATCGCCTCAAAACCCAGCAGGCCTAAGCCGTCTAAATTGAAAATAATCTCAATAAATAAATTGCCGACAAAGAAGATACCAATTAATGCTTCGGGCAAACCTGCAATCACAATCAGCATCGCATTACGAAACACATGCCCATACAGCACGCGTGACTCGGTTAAGCCTTTGGAACGTGCTGCAAGTACATATTGCTTGTTCAGCTCTTCCATAAATGAATATTTGGTTAAGTAAGTTAATCCTGCAAAACCGCCAATCACCATCGCCAGCAGCGGCAACGTCATATGCCAGAAATAATCAGTGATTTTGCCCCACAAGCTGAGTTCAGCAAAATTTTCCGACACCAAGCCCTGTAGCGGAAACCATTGAAAATAGGAACCACCAGCAAAAAATACAATCAGCAGAATGGCAAAAGCAAAGGCTGGAATGGCATAACCAACTGCCAGCAGCATCGATGTGGCTTTATCAAACAGCAAGCCATGCTGACGGGCCTTTTTAATGCCTAAGGGAATCGACACCAAATAAATCAGCAGTGTGCTCCACAGACCCAAAGACAGCGAAACTGGTAATTTCTCCCAAAGCAATTGGGTTACAGGTTTATCTTTAAAAAAACTAGTGCCAAAATCTAAAGTGGCATAACCTTTCAGCATGTGCCAAAAACGGATATGGGCCGGCTGATCAAAACCATATTGCGCTTCAATCTTTTGTACCATTTCTTCACTGAGTCCTTTGGCGCCTTGATACTTGCTGCCGCCTTGTGCGGTTTCCCCACCGCCCGCAGTTCCCATGCCCTGAAAAGCTTCAGCCTGCTGAATCGCCTGTTCCACTGGCCCACCCGGCGCAATCTGAATCACGACGAAGTTAATCAGCAGAATCGCCAGCAGTGTGGGAATAATCAGCAGCAGACGTTTTAAAATATAGGTGCCCATCATTATTATCCTTATGTTTTGGGCTTATTACTTACGCAAATAGCTAGCGACTTTCTGCGCTTGTGCAGTGTCGCTCCACCAGTAATCAATACCTGTCGATAATTTTGGCTTCACGGCCGGCTGTTTATACATGTTCCAATAGGCTAACCAGTTTTCCCCTTTGCCATAAGTCGGAATTTGATAATAACCTGCCCGCAGCAAACGGTCCAAAGCACGCGTGCGCATCACCAAAGCCTGCCGGTCTGGCGCACGAATCACCTGCTCAACCATTGCATCAATTGCGGGATTCTTAATACCTGCATAGTTATAATTGCCCGGCTGGTCTGCCGAGGCGCTGCCCCAAAATTGCGCCTGTTCATTGCCCGGGCTTAAGGACTGCGGCATCACACTGGTGGTCATATCAAAATCTTTGCTGCGCATGCGCTCGATGTATTGCGGCACATCCACTTGGCGGATATTCACCTGTATGCCCAAACGCTTCATATTGCGCACGAAGGGCATCAAGGTACGCTGTAAGCCTTCCTGATGAATCAGAAATTCAATTTGAATCGGCTGGCCTTTTTTGTCCAACAATTGACCACTTTTATATTTGTAGCCTGCATTGAGCAGCAGTTGGCGTGCCGTCAGCAGGTTATTGCGATTAAATCCGCTGGCATCTGAAACGGGATATTTCCAGTTTTTCAACACCCCTGCACGCTGCACAGAATCCAATTTCGGCAGCAGCGGTTTCAGCACCGCCAGCTCTGCGGCTGAAGGTGTTCCTTTAGCTTCCAACTCACTGTTGGCAAAATAACTTTGCAAACGCGTGTATTGCCCATAAAACAGCGCTTTATTCTGCCATTCAAAATCATAAGCATAGGTCAGCGCCTGACGCAGGCGGATATCCTGAAACGGATTGCGGCGGGTATTAAAGACAAAACTTTGCGTGGCAATCGGATTACTGTGCTTAAAGCGGTATTTCACCACCATGCCGGCTTTGACTGCGGGAAAGTTATATTCCGTCACCCATTTGCGCGCAGTATATTCTTCATGCAAAGTATATTGCCCAGACTTAAAGCCCTCAAAGGCGATGTCCAAGCTGCGGTAATACACGTATTTTAGGCGGTCAAAGTTATAACGACCTTTGTTGACGGGTAAATCTTTAGCCCAGTAATTGGGATTGCGTTTAAAACTGAGACTGCGCCCTGCATCAATGCGGTCTAAGAGATAAGGGCCAGAACCCAAAATTGGCTGTATGGTTACGCGGGTGAAGTCTTTTTTGGCCCAGTCATTTTTCGAATAGATCGGCATCTGCGACAAAATCAGCGGCATTTCCGCATTATTGTCCGATTTAAAGCTCATTTTGACTTGATGCTTGGAGAGCACTTCGGTTTTAGCCAAATCTGCCAAATACATTTGCAGGCCCGGATTAGATTTAGTCTGGTAGGCATCAAAGCTGAATTTGACATCTTCTGCTGTTACGGGTGAACCGTCACTGAATTTGGCTTTGGGATTCAGATGAAAAATCACATAAGCGGTTTTCTTTGGGTCAAAGGTCGCACTGGTCGCCAGCAGCGGATACATCACCCCCGGCTCATCCAGCGAGCTACTCATTAAGGAATCAAAGAGATAACTGACGCCATCCGCCGCACTGCCTTTACCATTCATGCTGTTTAAATTATCAAAAGTGCCGTTGCTGGCAGTGCTAAGATAACCGCCTTTAGGCGCACTGGCATTGGCATAGGGCATGGCCGGCAAAGAGGCATACAGCGGCGTACTATGCAGCGCGATATAAGGCGTGGTCTGCACTGCAGCCCACGTCCCTTGCGTTAAAACTGCTCCAATTGCCAGCACATAAGGATTGATCTTGGCTAATAAAATATTCACAGTGCTCCCTGCGGTGTTCTGGCTTTAGTTCGGCACTTTAATCACATCGCCAATCCGCAACTGTGCAGAAGGTTTTAAGTCATTCATTTCTGCCAATGTAGACGACTCCATCCCGTAACGGCTTGCCAGACCAATCAAGGTATCACCACGTTTAATACGATATTCGACAATTATTTTCGGCACTTGCAAATTTTGGCCTACACGCAGCCCAGCCCGCGGACTTAAGTTATTCAATTCCGCAAGGTCTGCAACACTCATCCCAACACGATTGGCAATCGAGTTCAGCGACTCACCAGATTTCACGCTATAACTTTCAGTATTACCAGCTTTAATCGAATTGGTTGCTGCTTTAGTTTCAGCCTTTTTGCTCTCTGCTACTTTGCCCGTTACATTTTCAGGCAGATCACCCTCAACTTTTAAACGCTGACCAACACGAATAGCGCTGTTGGTTTTTAATCCATTTAATTCAGCCAAATAACTTAATTGCAAATGGTATTTTTGCGCAATCAGCCCCAGTGTTTCACCAGATTTCACTACATGAATATCACTGATTTCAGCACTACTATTACGGTTCGTACTTTTCACTTCTGACTTCGCAACTGCTTTGACTGGTTCAATTTCACCAGTTAATTTTAGCTTTTGACCTACGCGAACACCTGCTGTGCGTTCAATTCCATTGAGATTTGCCACATAGTCCATACCTAAATTATAGCGACTGGCAATTCCTGTTAAGGTATCTCCTGATTGCACCACATAACTGTCTGGGATCGATGCACCTGCGGGCACTTTAATACTTTGACCGATCATCAAGCCACTATTGGTCGAAAGATCATTTAAATTCGCCAATTCAGACAGACTAATTTTTGACTGCGCTGCAATACTGTACAAGGTATCACCGCGTTGCACCTTATAACTTTCAACTTTATAAGCAGGTTCAACTTTAACGCTATCAATACGATTGGTAACTTTGCTTTCAAGCTTTTCAGTTTTATTGTCAGCATCTACGGTATTTAATGGCACATTAATTTTTTGTCCCACCAATAAACTACTTCCCGCAGTCAGACCCGAGGTTAAATCGGCTAACTCTTGATTCGACAAGGCATAACGGTCAGCAATCAACTTTAAATATTCACCGCGTTTGACCACATAAGTTTTAGTCTGAACTTTAGGTATTTTATCAGCCACCTGCATTGCAGCTGCCTTTTTATCAGCCTCTAATTTTGCTTTTGAAGCTGGCGTTTCTTTTAACGATAATCTTTGCCCAACAAATAGACCGCTCGTGGTATTTAAGCCATTAAAGTCGGCAAGTTGTTTGGTACTTAAACCAAACTGGCTCGCGACGCTTGTTAAGCTGTCATTGGCTTTGACTACATAACTTTCTGGGACAGTTTTCGCTTTAGATTCTTCATTATTTTGGACAATGGGTTTTGCATCATACAAATAAATCGTTGTACCGACATACAAGGTCGAATCTGGCGAAATTTGGTTCCAAGCTGCAATATCACGCCAGTTCACCCCATTTTTCATGGCAATCAAAGCTAAGGTATCGCCAGCCAAAACTGTATAGGTGCTACGCTTGCCTTTAGGTGGTACAACGACCACTTCTGATTCTGTGCGAATGACATTTTTACCTTGGTTACGCTTGGCTTCTTCTGAGTCCGCCTTGGTATTCTCAGCCACACTTTTCGGGTAGGAGAAACCTTTGGTCAGCTCTTTGCCTTGTTCATCTGCAATCGATTGGCTGGTTTGAATCGCAGTTAATTTAATTTTGCCATCATAAGGATCCACAATTTCTGTGCCCTTTGGTGCAATCGCTTTGATTTCTTGCACCACTTCTTCTTGTTCAGCCTTCGATGCAACAGGTTTCAAAACTTCATCAACGGTTTTGTTGTCACCTTCTGCTTGAATTGCCGCCATAATCTGTTCACGTTCTTTTGAACTTAACGGCGGCTCTACAGAAACTGCTTTTACCGTCGTTGTCGGCGTAACTGCAACAGGGATACGTGGCGCACTTGGAATATCACTATTCGATGCAAATGCAGCCAAAGCCGATGAACCCGTTGGCGTTGTCACTTTTTTCGTTGTTGTACTTGCTGTAATTGCAGGCTGAGTCGTTGTCGTAACTGTAGGTTTTGTAGTGGTCGTTAAAGTTGGTGGTGTGGTTTTCGATGGTTGAATGGTTTTAGTATTCAACTCAGGTGGCGTGGCACGTGATGGCGTAATTGCAACATTATTTTTCGGTAAATTTGGAGTTGCATTACTTGCCCAATAGCCAGATGAACCACCGGCTTGTAATTTTTTCAAACGTGCATCTACAGATGGACTGATATCTGCAGGAATCAAAATACGCATCGGGCTACTGCTATCAATCACATCACCACGATGACCTGGGTTTAATGAATACAATTCAGCACGGCTTAAACCGGTAATTGACGAAATTTCATTGAGATTCGCGGGCCCCACGGCCACTTCACGGAAGTGAGGACGGTTGGCAATTGGCGGTAAACTTACCCCATAAGCACTAGGGTTTTTAATGATTTGTGCAACCGCCAAGAAACGTGGTACATAGTTCATGGTCTCTTGCGGTAATTTTAATGACCAATAATCTGTCGGTAAGCCTGCTGCACGGTTACGGTTAATTGCCTGTTGAATACGGCCCGGCCCGGCATTATAAGATGCCAATGCCAGCTCCCATGAACCAAACTGGTTATGCAACGCCCCTAAAAACTCATAGGCTGCACGTGTCGATTCCACTACATCACGGCGACCATCATATAAAGAAGTTTGTTTTAACCCATAAATACGACCAGTACTTGGAATAAACTGCCATAAACCGGCGGCTGCTGCACTACTGGTTGCGGCAGGATCGTATGAACTTTCAATCACTGGCAATAAAGCCAATTCGGTCGGTAAACCACGACGTTCTGCTTCTTTTACTGTGTGATAAAGATAACGTGACGCACGCGCACTTAAACGGTCAATATACGGTTGACGTGAAATAAACCAACCTCGCTGTGCTTCAATACGAGTATCCCAATGATTCAAATCCATTTTGAAACCTACGGTCATACGTTTCCATACATCACCGTGTTTCAGTACTAAAAGACGATCCCCTTCCACCGCACGCATGTCAGTTGCAGAAAGTAAATCTTCCAAACTATCTAAACTGTTCGCATCTAAGTAGCCTGATGAACCAACCATTTTCGACTTCGATGCGTCTGTTGCACTCGAAGATGATGAACAGCCCGTTAAGCCTAAAGCGGCTAACGCTGAACCCAGTACTGTAATTTTAAATAATGATGGGAAATTAGGCTGACACCAGATTGTGGTTGGTTTATACATAAAAAAATCCAAACAACTCGTATAAAATTTATTTTTTAGATATGCCATTGTAGTGAAGCGGTACGCAGACACAAGGCGTTAATTTAACGCTATTTCAGTATAAATGTTACAAGAAATTAAAAAAATCACCCTAAATGGATTCTTCAAGGTCATTTGCGTTATACAATACTCCGTTCAGATTGAAATTTTGTCCGGATTTGATTTATGTCTCAAACAATCACACTTTATGTTGATGGTGCATGTCGCGGCAACCCAGGTTTAGGTGGTTGGGGAGCGTATATCATTCGTGACTCCGGCGAAGAAAAACTCTGCGGTGGTGAAGAAAATACCACCAATAATCGTATGGAACTGACTGCAGCAATCGAAGGCATTAAACATTGTCCAACCGATGCCAAACTAATTATTTGGACCGACTCTAAGTATGTGAAACAAGGCATTACCGAATGGATTCATGGTTGGAAAAAGAAAAGCTGGAAAGACGTTAAAAATCCAGATCTTTGGAAGCTCCTCGATGCGACTTGTCAGGGCCGTGAAATTGAATGGAACTGGATTAAAGGTCATGCTGGACATGCGGGCAATGAAATGGCCGATCAATTGGCCAATCTAGGTGCAGACAAAACCTTGGAACAACTGAAAAAAGCACCTGCAGCAGTAGAAGCCCCTAAAAAAAAAGCTGAACCCGATTGGCTATTGAATGATCCCTTCGGCTTAGAGTTCGCCGATAGTGAAGAGGATGAAGAATTAGCACTTGAAGACAGCACTCTTCAAGTTGAAGCTTCTTTAACGCCTGAAAACTCAGTCAATCGCATTGATAGCGAAGCTGAACATGTAGAAATTGAAATCGCACCCGCAGCAACTGAGCCAGCAAAGAATACTGAACTGCATCCCATGATTGTCATTACCCCAGCAACGATTGATATGTCAGGGCCACGACAATTGATACTCGATACCGAAACCACGGGGTTCTATTTCCAAGACGGCGACCGCATTATTGAAGTTGGTGCTGTGGAAATGATCAACCGCAAACTGACTGGTGGTTCGATTCATATCTACATCAATCCAAAAAAAACCGTGGGCGATTCAGTCAATGTCCACGGGATTACCGATGAGTTTTTACAAGATAAACCTGAATATCATGAAATTGCAGATGTTCTATTCGACTATTTAAAAGGCGCAGAAATTATTGCGCATAACGCTACCTTCGATATGAACTTCCTCAACATGGAGTTCAAGCGTGCAGGTTTCGTGGCATTATCTGAAGTCTGTGAAGTTACTGATACCTTGGCCATGGCCAAAGCCAAACATCCAGGCCAGAAAAACTCTCTCGATGCTTTAGTTCGTCGCTATGAAATTCCACAACGTGACCGTACCTTCCACGGTGCATTACTCGATGCGGAAATCCTGTCGGATGTCTATCTTGCCATGACCGGTGGTCAGGTATCTTTTGATATTGATGCCCTGACCCACAGCCACAATGAAGATGGTTCACAATCACGCGCAGCCTTGGAAATTGAACTCCCAATCATCTTGCCTTCAAGTGAGGAACTTGAAGCACATGAGACATGGGTCAAACAATTCGAAGAGAAACATGGCACACCTTGCCTTTTTGCGAAATAAAAACTCAATTTCGTGTTACTTTTTGTATTTAAACAATTCAGACATACGTTATAGTAAAACCATAAACATGAGCCGCCTTAACAGGCGGTTTATAAACAAGATAAAACATCTAGGAAAGGTGCAGATACATGTCTTACCAAACCTCTATTCATTTTGATCCAACGGCTTTGCTGATAATAAAAAATGAGGTTGATAACTCGATTAAGTTAGTCGAATCAGCAGTCAGTACCTTAGTTGAAGATCAAACTTTACCATTTGGGATTGACGATGCACTGATTCAGTTTGAACAATGTGCTCAAGTATTAGCTTTAGTCGATATGCCAAGTCTGGCAAAAATCGCGCAATATTCAGCAGAGTTAATGCGTAAGATCATGGGGAATCCAACACAAATTAACACGCAAGATGTCATCGCGCTGAGCGAAGGCACGACTATGCTGAAACGCTATATCGAATTCATCTGTCTACGCGAAGTCAAAATTCCACAGTTCTTGCTCGATAGCTTAAACCGTCTAGAACTTGCGCTCGGCAAACCGGTCACCTCTGAAGGTCAGCATATTGAATCCCTATTGGGTTGCATTACTCCTGACTTTGAATTGCCACAAGCGCCAACACTTGAAAAATCAAAATATGTGCATCGCTTGTATAAACTGGCGTTGAATAAATTGATCAAGCAAGAAGAAGGTGAACTTGACCTACAAGCGATTAAACTTGTGGGTACTTATCTTGCAGGTTTGTCAGAAAAATATCCAAGTAAGCAATACTGGAATTTGGTTTTTGTGGCTTTCAATCAAATTGACCAAATTTTAATTACCGATGCGCGTCTGCGTACCTTGGTCAACATTGAACGTCATATGTCGCAATTCTTTGCTGCGAATGATCGTTTCAAAGCCAGCATTACTGATTTGGCCAATGTCTTAAGTCTTTGTATTAGCCAAGAAGATGATATTTCACATCATATTCGTGGCAAGCTAAATATTGGTGAAGACTTACTGACCGATACACAATTACAGGTATTCAGCCGTCATTTGTATGGCCCTGATTTTGACACCATGCACACCATTGGTGAATTGGTGACTGCCGAAATGACTCAAGTCCGTAATGATATTGAGTTCAACTATCAAAATATGACGCCAGAAAAAACCATTGAACTGCAAAACAAGTTGAATGAACTGGCAAATATTTTCAAAGTGCTTAACCTGAATGAAGCGCATCACGACTTATCTCGTCAAGCAGCGTCATTAGGTCAAACTGAGATCTTGCAAGATGAAAATTTTGCGCAGCAGTTAATGAATACAATTTTATCTGCAATGAACTCGATTGGAGTACTGGAACGTCACCACACTTCGAGCCGTTTACAACTTCGTGTCAATAACATGAATATCTCGCTTGACCGTTTAGATGAAGCACATGCTGCACTGTTAAATGAAACCAAAATTTTAATTGATGCGGCAAGTCAGTCTTTGGCGCAATATTTACAGCATCAGGATCTTGCTCAGCTTGAAACCACCGCTGCTCAATGCCGCGAAATTGGTGGTGCAATGCTGTTCTTAAATGCCGATGCAGCACGCAATGCCCTCAATACAACCGCGCGGTTCATTGAGAGTCGTGTTGAATCTTCAACTGACATTGAAGCAGATGAAGTAAATGCTGCATTGGATTCATTGGCAAGTGCAGATATGCTGATTGACAATTTAAAGAACAAACAACCTGTATTGCACAGCATGTTTAAGGTAGCATTGGACAGTAGCCAAAAACTGAAAACTGCAGCAGCCTAATGTCTAAATTATCACTTGCGTATATCTTCAAACAACAGCAATTGCTGGTCGATGAAAACTTTCAACTGCCTCAAGTTGAACAACTTGCAAGTGATTTAAATATCGGTACGGGTGATCAAGTGATTGCCCGTGACCTTCTCGAACATGAGTCCATTCCTGAAGGCTTACAACTCATTCCTATTCGCCAACTGCTGCAACTGTGGAATGTTCAACAATTTGAACAGGCCAGCCGTGCAATTCAACTGTTAGAATGGCGTCGTAATCACAAATTTTGTAGTCACTGTGGCACTGCGACACAAGTCCATGCCTCTGAATATGCCATGATCTGCCCTGCCTGTGGTTATCACCAATACCCGCGCGTCAATCCATGTATCATTACGGTGATTACCCGTGGTAAAGATGAAATTTTACTCGCTAAAAATGCCAAAAATACCCGTGATATGTACGGCTTAATTGCAGGTTTTGTCGAAGTCGGTGAAACCTTAGAAGAAGCGGTACGACGTGAAACTAAGGAAGAAGTTGGTCTAAAGGTGAATAATATTCAGTATCTTGCCAGCCAACCTTGGCCCTTTCCAAGTAACTTGATGATTGCCTTTAAAGCCGAATATGTGTCGGGTGAACTGCAATTACAGGAAGAAGAAATCAGCGATGCTGCGTTCTTTAAGTTTGATGCATTACCTAATATTCCATTCAAAGGCAGTATTGCGCACTCGATGATTATGCATGTCATTCATGGCAGTGCGGTTGCCGATGATACTCAAGCATGGCTATAAGCTACCTCTTTTGAACATAAAAAACCGCAACTGAAATTGCGGTTTTTTATTGCTTTAGACACAGGTTTAACGCGGACTGATTTCATCCAGTACCCGCATAATTTCTGCTTTGGTTTTAAAGAATCGGCTAAATAAACTCGAAACAGAACCAATCATGGTGATATGGCCAACCCGTGGAATTTGAATGAGTTGGCTATGATTCCCCAATGCTTTCAACTTCTGATCCAAATCTTCACTATTACTAAAACCCACAATATCGTCTTTATCCGCAGTGAATAAATAGTGCTTGATTTGATTTTGCTCAACAAAATAATACGGCATCACTTGTTGATACGGTACGTTTTGATCAAAAGCCTCCGCACAGATAGGATCGCCCTTATAATCAAAATGATATGGCCCTGCCAAACCGACAATTGCACGGATATTTTCACGCACTTGTAGTGTATAAGGTCTTGGATGATACAGCGCAGACATAACATTAAATGCCCCTGCCGAATGCCCCATTAACACCAAATTTTCCACTTCAATTTGCAGTTTTTGCTGCGACTGGGTGAGATAATTCAGCGCTAAACTCAAATCATCGATCGATGCAGGGAAAATATACTCTGGTGCAAGGTGATAGTTAATCACCGCCACATCAAAGCCTTCTTTGGCGAAAGCTTCACCAATAAAGCCATAATCTTTTTTATCACCGTGCATCCACGCGCCACCATGTACAAATACAATCAGCGGACGTTTGATCCGTGGCTGAATCGCCCGGTACAAATCTAGACGATGACGCGCCTTCAGCCCATACGCAATATTATTTTGGACGCTATAACCTTGGCGTGGCGTTAATCGGTTTAGGGCATAACTGCCAAAATCATAAATACGAAAATCGCGATATAAAGATTTTACCAACTCCAGACGGTGCTGGAGTTGTTTGGACCATTGATTCATTTTACTGGACATCATTTACAGCAGATTATTGAGCATAATTAGGATCGACGGCATCTGGATCTATTGCTACTGGGGTTTGCACCTCAGGTTGGACATTACCCACAGCGGGTGTGGTATAGCTCGAGTTAAAACTACGTGCTTGCGGATTTGGATTTTCATCGACATTGTCAATTAAGGTCACAATACGCGTAACATTTCCAACTTGTTGCAAAACTTGATTGAGATCATTCACTTCCGCAGTATTTAAACGTCCCATCACATACAGCACAGCATCTTCGGTATGAATATGCACTTTACTGTCAGAAACAATCGGTGCTTTCATAATCAAGCCACGCGTGTTCGCTGTTACCGCAGTGTCTTGCATGATGGTGTTATAACTAATCTGATTACCCACGCTAATGTAATTATGTACCGTTTTTACATCACTCATCGAACGGACATTTTCCTCAGCCAATTCTTTTAAGTGATTATCAGGAACTTGACCGGTTAACAACACATTGCCATGAAAACTTTCTATATTGACACGGGACTGTTTAAAACGGCTGTCCAATTTATATAAATTAATTTTTGCAGTTCGAACAATGGAAGAGTCAATAAAAACTTGTCCCAAAGAGCGTGCACCACTATCTGTTCCTACAGGTGCTGTACCCGTTCCACTTGAAATAAAACTCGCACAACCAGATAAACTTGCGACACAAAGCATCGTTATTGCAATACGCTTAACCACTCAGCACGACTCCTCAATTTTTTCACACGTATTTTTCTATGCATTTACACAGTTTGTTTTATCAGAGATTAATCAACTCTTGATCAAAAGTAAAAGCATTTTCAATCCATTGCTGATCATACGGGTATTTGGAAAAGTCTTGCTGTAGTGTTTTTGCAAAGTGTTGATAAAAATCAAAACAAATCACATCAAAGCGGCAATAATAATTTTGAAAATGTGACTGTTCATTTAAAAAATGCAACGCTGTCTTCATCATTTTACGTTGTTTGTGTATTGAGATGGTTTCCACCGCCTGCGCATAACGCGTGGTCGAGCGTGCTTTAACTTCAATAAACACCAAATCTTGCTCGCGCTGTACAATCAGATCTATCTCGCCATAGCGACTATGAAAATTACATTCAACGAGATGATATCCACTTTGTTCAGCCCAGAAGCGCGCTTGCTGCTCTGCCCATTGACCTAAATTCAGCATCAGTTTTGTCCCATGTTTTAAGTCACAACCGGCACAATGCCTTTTTTACTGCGCTGATAACAATGCGGAATCCGTTGAATAGTATTTTGATTGATTTTAATCAGACCAGTACGCCCCTGAAATTCAATACTTTTCAGTTTAGGCTCTTGTAAATACTGCTTTGCAATATGCCAAGTATCGCCACCAAAGGCCAATAGCCGTTGATAAGGCATGTCCACAGGGTTCTGCTGATAAGCACGTAACACATCCGTCCAGCCAACATCATAAAGCGCAGGCGCATCACAGAACTGAATACCGATTGGCAAAGGCTTATTGGCTTCAATCGCATTGGCTAAGGTATAAATTTTTGACTTCGGTAATTTAGGCTGACGATTCAACCACTCATTATTTCCCAATAATAATAAGCCCTGATTCTTACGCAATTTGACTGGTGGCTCTTCAATCACTTGCACAGGGATAGAACTTTGGCTCAACAGAGACATCAGCATCAATTCATGTTCAGCTTCTGTTCCTTGCTGTCGCAGCACTAGCACTTCCTGAACTTTATCTTTGGTAAATAAACCTTGTAAGGCTAAAGCATCGTCATGTTTCGACAGACTATATTGCCAAACATTGGCGATTTGACTGGTGGTTTCATTTAACGCCAACACTCGAACTTTAGGCTTCGCCTTGACCAAAGCTTCAACTTCTTGACGAGCTAAAGGCCCAATCACCAACTCGGTTTTTTTATTGACGTGCTTTTTCAGTAAGGTCGAGATTTTTTTCTGATTGGAATCAATATATTTAATGGGTACTTTGTAATCTGATGACTGATATGCGCTGTCCAATCCCTGCTTAATACTGGACGCTGCTCGCGCCATTGGGCCTGATTCGGGTAGAATGACCAGAACATCTGCTTGCGCTGCTGTAAATACACTGCTTAGCAAGCAAAGACCTATTATTTTGTTCTTATTATCCAACATGGAGAAACCTATGAGTGCTCAGTTATTTGTTGTTGCAACTCCAATCGGGCACTTAGATGATATTAGTTATCGTGCAATTGAGGTATTGAAGTCGGTTAAAATTATTGCCGCTGAGGATACACGAACTTCGGCGCAATTACTTAAACATTTTAGTATCAATACGCCGCTCACCGCTTGCCACGATCATAACGAAAGTAACAAAATCGATCAGTTAATTGAACGCCTTGAAAAAGGTGAAAATATGGCGCTGATTAGTGATGCAGGTACACCATTAATCAGTGACCCAGGCTTTAAATTGGTCCGCGCTGCACAAGAAAAAAATATCCGCGTCATTCCAGTACCAGGTGCATGTGCTGCTATTGCTGCACTAAGTGCTGTCGGCCTACCGAGTGACCGTTTCAGTTTCGAGGGTTTCTTACCTTCTAAACAGTCGCAACGGCTTTTAGCACTAGAAAAACTCAAAGATGAAACACAAACTATGATTATCTATGAAGCACCGCATCGTATTGTGGACTGCTTAAAAGATATGGCCGAGGTTTTTGGTGCAGATCGCTCTGTGGGTTTTGCCCGTGAAATTACCAAAACCTTTGAAACCATCAAAAAGATGACTTTAGGTGAATTGGTTTCATTTGTAGAATCTGATCACAATCAACAAAAAGGCGAAATCGTGTTGGTGATTGGTGGTGCGACTGAAGAAAAAGACATGGAGCAAGAAAAACTGGATAAATTGCTGACACGTTTATTGCAGGATTTATCGGTCAAAGCTGCATCGCAATTGGCAGCCGACTTAACTGGGATTAAAAAGAAAGTAGCTTATCAACGCGCTTTAGAGCTTACTCAAAATAAAGATAAAGAATAAATAAAATAGCTTAAGTACACTAAGATCATGACGATTTTAGTGTGCTTGGCATTTAAAAATGAATACTTAGACACAATAATTTTAACAAAAACATATGAAAAAACTGGATTTTAGATCAATCTACCCTTTTAACCTACTTTGGCTCATGGGTTGTCTTCATATTCTTTATTATGGTTTGAGACCGTATAAACACTATATGTATGAAGAAATGCACTCTCCTGATATTCAGGCCCTAATGATGACACTCGCGCTATTTTCATTATTTTTTATAGCTGGAAATATTGTTAGGCAGACAACAATTTGGAAAAAGATTCCTTATTGGTGTTATTTCTTTTTAAGTAGCGTTTTAATCTTTCAAAGCTTCATTGCATTTATTGGAGCTATGCATGCACCGCCTTATTGGGGAGCATTTATAATCAATTGCCTGCTCTTATTATTGTTACATTTTGTGTTTTATCCGATTTATCGCATTCGCCATAAACAATTCTAATCTAAATTAGATATCCAAACTTCAGCATTTTCACCCTCCATACAAACAGCAAAAATCATTGATGCACTTACATTTCTCAATGTACACACGAAAAAAAACACCATAAAGGATGGTGTTTTTAAGTATTAGTCTTTTACTGACTCATCTGGCGGAACTTCGGTAATACGTCCACCGCGAGCAAGGAAAGCAGCAACTTCATCTTCTAAAGCTTGACGTTGTTTTAGCTTTGCAGTGATCGTTAAGGTTTCAGCTTCAGCGGTATCACCATCTGTTGCAGACTCAGCAGAATCACCCGCACCTTTTTCAGCCGCTTGAGCTTCGTCCTCGTCTACTGCCGAATCTTCAGCATCATCATAATCATTCATATCAGTCATCGTGTTCTCCCCGCTAATGACTTCTGTTGACCAGTGGATCTCTGGTTTTAAGTTAGGAGAAATTTAACAATCTCTGAGCTTTTCGCCTAGTACCAAAGATCAAAAAATCGTGTTTTTTTTAATCAAAATCGTAACCTTGTTTATACGACTGCTTAAAAAATATCTGACTTTTTATTTACTGGCATAGATGGTGTCTTTGAGCGCACCCAATCCATTGGCTTGCGCCATAAAGGCATCTTTCAGCATAGTCTGATTTTCCACTTGTTTTAAGCCGAAGTTTCGCACCCAAACAATGGGAAAAAATGTTGTTGTTTCCAACCAGCCAATCGCAGACATACTGTGCATCATGGCATCATTTTGTCCTTTACGGCGATGTTCATAACGTTTCAAGGTTTGTTCATGCGCCCATACGCCACGCTTTTTGTCTGTCAACAATACATCGCACAATACTGCTGCATCTAAACAGCCAATATTTACCCCTTGCCCTGCCAATGGATGAATCACATGGGCAGCATCTCCAATCAATGCCAGACCATCGCGCACATATTGCTGTGCCGCACGGGCTTTGAGAGGGAATTTCGCACGCGGTGTCGCTTCCAGTACTTCACCGAGCATGTGATGACTTTCACGCGTCAACAATTGGGTAAATTCAGCATCGGAAAGCGCCACATATTCGTCGGCATAATCATCAGGCAAAGTCCAGACAATGGATTGCCAATAACCATTTTCCTCAGCTTTCAAACTGGCCATCGGTAAAAATGCCAGCGGCCCAGTTTCTAGGAAAATTTGACGCGCCACATGTTGATGTGGCTGTACGGTTTTAATCGCACAACTGACGCCAGCCTGTTTGTAATCTAAAACATCCAGATCAATAAAGGCTTGCTCACGAACAAATGAATTTGCACCATCTGCACCAATCACCAATTTGGTTTTAAGCTGTGTTCCATCGGCAAGATGAATAATCCAGACACCCACGCCTTGCTCTACACGCGTCACTTTGACTTGGGTTCGATAGTCTTGCAACTGTTCCAGCATTTTTTCTTGAATGGCCAAGTTTAATAAACTCGGTTCAACCATCGAACCCAATGCTTGCTCCACTCTTGGTGTATGTTCTGCGGCATGACCAAAGTTAATTTCACCATAGCCATTTTTATTCCACACCTGCATACCAGTATAAGGCTGCTGGCGGGCAAGTTTGTCCCAGACATCAACTGTTTGCAACAAATGAATGGTCGCTTGACTAAGAGCTAAAACGCGTGGGTTGGCAACACCTTGGGTTTTTTCAGCATCTAAAATTGGCGCTGCATCGAGTACAGTCGCTTGTACGCCACCTTGAGCCAACAATAAAGCCGTTAAGCCACCGACTAAGCCACCGCCCACAATGACCACATCGAGAATGTCTGACTGATTTAAACTCATGCTTTTAACCCCATTGCATAATTGGCAACTAGCGGTTTAATACCGGGAATGGTGTCAAAGGCCACCAAACCGGTATTACGGATCAGTTTTAAAATTGGGTTTTGATTACTAAAACCACGCACCACAGAATCGCAGAACTTGATGACGCGTTGCTGATCGGTCAGGCGTGATTTTTCATAATCCAGTAACATTGCTGCATCACCTAAATCGGCATGATTTTGTACTTGCTCAGTTAAGTAGCGTAGCAGCACATAAGCATCACGCATACACAGGTTAAAGCCCTGACCTGCAACAGGATGAATGGTATGTGCGGCATTACCCATAAGTACCACACGGCCCACCGCTTGTTTCTCCGCAAGGACTTGGGACAATGGGAAGCTAAAGCGTTTACCGGTTTTTTGGAATTTACCTGCACGGTCACCATAGGTTTCTTGTAAGGCATCGAGAAAATGTTGATCATTTTCATCGCCTAACCATTCACCTTCTGTGCCTTTAGGTACAGGCCAGACCACTGAACGGCGGTATTCGCCCGGTAATGGTAATAGTGCTAATGGTCCTAAATGGCTAAAGCGTTCAAAACCGACATGGTGATGCGGTTTCGAGGTTTGCACGGTAGTAACAATCGCCACTTGGTCATAATCATGTACCGATGCACCAATGCCGAGAGCTTTACGGCAGAACGAATCTCGACCATCGGCAGCAATGACGATTTTAGATTGTAATTTAAGCTGCTCATCGCCGCGCTGGGCTTCAATATAGGCATGCTCTGCATCTTGAGTAAGTGCAGTGACTTGAACGCCATCAATCAGTTCAATGAGTGATTCTTTTTTCACTTCAGTCAATAACACACGACCAAGCCATGCATTTTCAATCACCTGTCCAAAGCTTTCGACTTTTTCTTGTTCTGCTTTTAATCGTGCCTTGCCGAAACTGCCTTGCTCGGTAATGTTAACTTCTAAAATAGGCGTTGCATGCTCTTGTAAAGCATTCCATAAACCCAGCTCTTGGTAAATTTGCACAGTACGGCGTGACAAAGCACTGTTTCGCGCATCAAAGCTTGAATGGTATGGCGCAAGATTGGCATCATCATAATCTGGATATTTGATCGCTTCGAGTAGCTTTACGCCAATCTTGGCTTTTGCCAACATCAGAGCCAGACTCAGTCCGACCATTCCACCACCCACAATGATGACTTCTTGCTGCATGCTTTGATCCTTCTATGCGTATCTAGCGAGGTTTAGATACTTATAATCTTGATTGAATTTATCTTACCTCAAGGGCTTAGATTTTTATAATGAATTAGCAGTTTGTTGCAGGCTTTTGCACTAAATTGAGTCAGGATCGCTAGTACAAACATCTATTTGTTTCATTCCAAAGCAGCTGTTGATCATGTACAGCCATTTAAAATAATGGCTCTTAGGCAAAGCAAAAATATAAATACCGAGCAGAAATATCCAATTTTTCTAAAATAAAAATGTCTGCTTTTGAGTTATTCACTTTTTTTAATTTAATCAGTAGATGGTTGATCTATTTATGTTTATTTTAAAATCCAAACCAGAAAATCACCTCTTAAATTTCACCCTAAACTCGATTCAATGATCACCACAATTAAACATCATTTCCCTAAAACAATATACTTATATACAATATATAATTAAATATATTGTTTTATTAGGGGATTTATATGAGCTATCAAGATATCACGCAAAACATTGCGAAGAATTTAAAAACCTTGCATCAAGATACGCCTAAACTGATGCAAGGTTTTGGCCAGCTTAGTCAAGCTGCTTTAGAAAATTCAGTCTTAGATACTAAAACGAAAGAGTTTATTGCCTTAGCAATCGCTGTAGAAAAACGTTGTGATGACTGCATTGCATTCCACACCAAAGCTTTGGTCAAACTCGGTGCAAACCTTCAGGAAATCGAAGAAGTTTTAGGCGTAGCGGTTATGATGGGAGGAGGCTCTTCTTTGATGTACGCTACACATGTGTTGGATGCGTTTAATGAATTTAGCAATCAATCCGCTAAATGAAGATCAAAGTTTGAATGACGTTGAATCGTAAGCGTTTACTTTTACAGGATCAAAGCCTATTTTTAGTAGGCTTTGAATGAATTACAACGAATATGCGGGTTTAAAAGTATGAGCCAGAACCATTGGGAAGATGTTTATCAAACCAAAGAAGCCGATCAAGTCAGCTGGTATCAGGCTCAGGATGATCAATTTCTGGATCTTTTAAAGTTGCTCAAAATCAAGCCAGATCAAAAAATTATTGATGTAGGCAGCGGCACATCGATTTTAATTGATCAGCTCATTGCATCGGGATATTCCAATTTACATGTATTGGATCTGTCCCAAACGGCCTTAGAAAAAACCCAATTACGATTAGCCCATAAGGGACTAAAAACAGAAAATATTGAGTGGGTTGTCGGTGATATTTGCACTGTTTCACTGCCGCATCAGCACTTTGATCTATGGCATGACCGAGCGGTATTTCACTTTATGACCACCGCACAACAGCAAGAACAATATCTGGCAAATTTAAAAGGCGCATTGAAGAAAGGTGGCTATTTAGTCATGTCTATTTTTGCGGAAGATGGCCCGACCCAATGCAGCGGCCTACCTGTCCAGCGATATAGCCTTGAGGAATTGCAAAAGCGATTAGGTCATGAATTTACCTTAGTTCACGCTCAGAAAGATTTGCACAGAACCCCTTGGGATTCGACTCAAAGTTTTTTGACCAGTGTGTGGCAGTTCCAAAATCAGGGATAATTTATTTGTCCTATAGTTGCAATCCATGGATATTGAAATTCTCTATTTAATTTCGATGTCTGATCCACAGTAAAAAGCCGATCATCTGGCCTAATGCTGATCGACTAAGGAAGACTAGGTTGTTTATCAACCTAAACTTCCTTATGTTTGAAGTTAAATTAAGCTAAATTTACGTCTTATTGACCTTGTTTTTAACTGTTAACCCCTTAACTGACTGGCATTAGATCATCTGACCGACTTTTTATTTCGTGAATTTTACTTCGCCATCAAGGCTTCAATCTCTTCTACAGATTTCACCACCGCAGCAGTTAAAACACGTGGACCAGCTTGCGTTACGGCAACATCATCTTCAATACGGATGCCAATCCCGCGCCATTTTTCATCCACAGTTTCATCATCTGGCGCAATGTATAAACCCGGTTCAACCGTGACCACCATGCCTTCTTCATAAGTACGCCAGTCGCCATCTTGCTTATATGAACCAACATCATGCACATCCATACCCAACCAGTGACCTGTGCCATGCATATAGAACTGATGATAGGCTTCTGTTTCAATAATCTCATCAAGATCACCTTGCATAATGCCAAGATCGAGCAACCCCTGAACCAAGATGCGTACCGCCACATGATGTGGCTCTTTATATGAGTTGCCAATACGTACTGCGTCAATCGCAGCAATTTGTGATTCGAGCACCACATTATATAAAGCTCTTTGTTCAGGGCTGAATTTACCATTCACAGGAAAAGTACGGGTGATGTCTGAGGCATACAGTTGATATTCGCATGCGGCATCAATCAGCACTAAATCACCATCTTTCAGTTCTTTGTCATTTTCCACATAATGCAAAATGCAGCCATTTTCACCACCGCCAACAATGCTGTTATACGATGGCACACAGCCATTTTTGCCAAAAACATAATTCAGTTCGGCTTCCAACGCATATTCCATCATGCCCGGCTTAACCGTTTGCATAGCACGGGTATGCGCTTCTGCAGAAATATCTGATGCGATCTGCATCATTTCTAGTTCGTCTTCCGACTTATGCAGACGCATTTCATCTACAATACGATCAAGTTGAATCACTTGCGCAGGCGCTGAATTGCCACGACGTGATTCACCATTGGCTTGAGCGATCCACTGGGCAACACGTGCATCAAAATCTGCTTGCTGTCCAATGCGATAGAATAATTTGTCTTTATTTTGCAGCTTTTCTAAAATTTCTTCATCCAGCAAATCAATTGCATAAGCTTCGTCTGCTTCATAGTCTTCAATAGCACCATCTATCCCCGCGCGGTAACCATTCCAGATTTCCATTTCACGGTTACGTTCACGGCAGAATAGACTGTAAGTGTAGCCTTCTTCTTCCGTATCAAAAGTTTCAATCACTGCAACCGCTTCAGGTTCAGCAAAACCGGTTAAATAAAAGAAACTACTGTCGGCACGAAATTTATAGTCTGCATCACGGTTACGCATAGCTTCTTTGCTCGTGGCAATCACGGCAATGCTGCGTAGCCCCATTTCCCCTGCTAGGATGTCACGACGTTCTTGAAAATCTGCTTGAGTTAACTTCTTCATTGAATTACTTCTTATACGCTCTGACGATGTATGAACTAAATACGGTGATTAGTTCACTGCGAACTAATCACCTGTTAATGCAAAAAGAATGTCTTAGCTTGGACGATGTGGTGTGAACATTTCGACCACATTACTGCCTTGTGCTGATTTTTTGCTGCTTAATTGCAATAACGGAGTTTCTTCCACTGCAATTTTGCTCCGCCCCATAGACAGGCTGACAGGAATTAAACGCACAAATTCGTATAACTCTTGGTAACTTTCTTCGCCTTCTTCGTCATCATCAGAATCTTCAAACTCAACTGAAGCAACATCTTGAAGATGTTCAATGAGTTCTTGTTCATTGGTACGAAGATGGCCTGAAGCCAAACCAAAACCTAAGACTACACCCGCACACCAGTCTGCCAAGGCTTGTACACGTTCACCCAGTAAATGCTCATCGTCCGGTAATAACGGAAGATAGTCGAGCTCATCATCTGAAAGTGAATGAGCGACATCTTCTGCTTCTTCGGTTAATAAAGCCAATGCGTCTTCGTCTAATTCTGCAACATCAAGGGTTGCTAAAATTTGTTGCCATTGTTCACGGCTTGGTGGTTGTGACACACAAACTATACCTGTGAGTAAGCCATGTAACTCACTTGGGCTTGAAATTTCTTCAATTTTAGAAAAATTGTTTGACCAGTCTGACCAACCTGAAATATCGTCTTGCATTCGCTTATCCAATCTTTATACTTTGTATATATTACCTTTGTTTGCAAGACTGTGCGACTACGTTATGTTAGAAGAATTACAGCGTCTCCAAGCGCATATTGGCGTTTTAAAAACCAAGCTTGCGCAATATGAAAATGAAAATGATGCCTTAAAAGGTGAGAAAAACTCATCCGATGAACAGCACCATAGTCAAATTGTGCATAAAAACGGCATTATCACCTCGAAACAAGAAGAAATTGAAACACTGAATGAGCAATTGACCGATTCTCGTGCTCAACTCCACCAACTCAATACGGATGCAACCGCATTGGCCGATCGTTATAGCCGTTTGGAAAAAAGCTGTACCGATTTAAAAAATCGTTTTCAGGAAATTTTGGCTGAGCGTAATGAATTACGCATCATCAAAGAAAAAATGCAAAATGAACAACGTCATGCACAGCAGGAAATTCAAGGCTTACAACAAGAGCGTGAACGTTTATTGCAAAAGAATGAACATGCTAAGGCAAAAGTTGAAACTATTATTCAACGTCTAGCAATTTTAGGCACCGCTCAAGATCATCATGCGCAGGAAATTCAGCAATTGGCGCATCCGACTGAAACCAATGAGGAAGTTTGATCATGAGTGAACAAATCGCCGTTGATTTAAAAGTTTTAGGTCATAGTTTTCGTTTAGCCACCACTTCGGATAAACAAGCAGAATTGGAACGTGCTGCACAGTTACTGAATGACAAATATGATGAGTTCCGTCGTAAAGCACCACGTATGGAGCCAAGTAAGCTAATCATTATGGTGGCACTTGAGTTGATGCAAGAAGTCCTATCGATGAATAAGAGTTTGCAGGAATATGCCAACTGTGAACTTTTGTTGCAAAATATTTTAGAACAAGTTGAAGAATTGACTGAATAATCGGGCATTTAGTGATTAAACTTCGCCCGAACAGGCTAAATCTACAAACTTATCTGTGTTGGACGATTTGCCAAAAAGGCTGAATTCGTTATACTGAGCACATCTCTGAGGTGTTCGCCAGCTAGGTCTAATCCCCTGCCGATACTTAAACTTATGGATGTGTTCTGTATATTCTGAGCGTATGCCCTCCTTGTGTGGGAAACCCAGCGAGTGTACGTCGCGTCCACCTTGAACTCATCGGGTTCAGGGTCACGACATTTGCAGCGGCATCTTCGGAGTGTTTATTTTCCAAGTCATTATTAAAATTTTCAGCATTCTACTCCAACCATTATTCTAAAAATTATTCTTCTGTTTCAGCTCTATTCGACTTCTATTCTTCGCTTCAAATATTCCATTCAAGTTTGTTACATTCAAAAGCATCAATCAGCCTTACTCAATCTTTAAGTTGTTCCAGTTTGGCTTGTTGCCCATCTAAAAATCGATCCATTTCAGGGAGTATTTGGCGTAAATATTGAATAGATGAAATGGCTTCATCAACGTTCACGACGCCTTTTTCAACCAATCTGTATTGTTGCTCGAGTAAAGCGAGTACTTGATTTTGATTCGGCTGCTGTCCCTGACTCATCAGCGTGTTTATTTGCTGAAATTGTTGATATACCTGTTCACGTTGCTGTAATAGCTCAGAGTGCGTTTCACTGTCGAGTATTGATTGTTTGGAATTAGAACTTGAATGCTGCAATACATTTTCTATAGTTCGCTCTGAACGTGTTTCAGACACTTTTTGTTGATCTAACGGTAGCTGTTCATGAACCTCCTGCTGCTTTGGTTTTAAAAACTGAATCATCAACAATAAAATTAAGCCAACCATTAAGCCTAGAACAATCCATTTCTTATACATGATCCAATCTCTAAATGTACTTCAATTAAAAATTCAGAGCCGATTTGACTCTGAATTTACCTTTTTATTTAATTTTATCTAAATTATTAGTTGCCCCATCCTGCTGGCGCATAACCTAAACGAACACGCTGTGGGTGATTGCCAACAGGCACTGTGATGACTTTTTCACCTGTCGCAAAATCAATCACGGTTACTGCATCTGTCGCACTTTCAGAAATTACACAGCGTTTTCCATCTGGACTTTGCGTTGCCCAATACGGTTTACCTGCAGCAATCAATTTTGCTGCGGTCAAAGTTTTACGATCGACAATGGTGGCATAATCATCCATGGTTCCTGCGACACATAGTTTTTCACCATCACCACTGATTGAAAGCCCATGATGGCGTGAGTCATTCACCCATTTCGTGCGATCTGAAGGAATCGTTGTACTTCCTGGAAGCTGTGCAATGCGCGTGACTTTGTCTTGATTGAGATCATATTCGACCAGACCATTAAAAAATGAAACCTGCGCATAGATTTTGGATTCATCTTTACTAAATACAATCGGTCGAACTGAGTTAGACAGGTCTTTACGGCCAATGACATTGGCTACGGCTGGTTTGTTTATTCTTACCACACCAAAACCTTGTATACCTAGCTTTTGCATCAATCGAGCAACTGTACAGCGCGCAATAATATAGCCTTCACGTTTCAGTTTTTGCCAAACTTTACGTACACCATATCGACCTGAACTTTCTTTCCAAATTCGTTTGATTCGCTCAGCATGATGCACATCATGTAGATCTCGTTTCGCTCGATGTTCTGGGTTATCAAAGAGATCTAAAGCTCGATAATAGGTTGATGTTGAAATTGGTAAAATTTTACAAATTGCATCAACACCATATCGATCTTTATTGTTATGGATAAAATCCACCATTATTTGTGTGGGCGGTCGAGCTCCGCCTGGGCGAAAAAAGCAGCTGCTTTACGTAAAATCTCATTAGCACGTTTTAATTCTTTGATTTCACGTTCCATTTGCTTCATTTTTTCTTGATCAGACGTTTGTTGTACTTTAATTGGATTTTGTTGATCGAGATGCTTTAAATACCAAACACGCAATGTTTCAGCAGTACAACCAATTTTAGGCGCAATTGCGGAAACTGCTGCCCAATTTGACGGATAATCTTTTTCGGATTCAATCACAAGTTGAACCGCTCTTTCTCTAATTTCGGGGGTATAGTTTGATTTTTTCATCGGAATAGTCTCTCAGAATATTGACTCTCCGACAAACCCGGTACGGTTCAGAATGGAGTGCTCAGCGTTTACTGAGGATTATTCAGGTCAATTTATTTGAAAGGAAGCTCTTAAGATCACTCTTTATGCCCGATAAAAAATGGCGAAAACAAGAAGAACCTCAATTGAGGCTCTTCTTATGAAAATTGTGGGACAGCAGTGGCTCTAGGCTTATCTCTAGAGTAATATTTCTTAGATTAATAAAAGAAGCCCCTCACAGATTTTAGTTTTCTATACTAAATTAAAAACTTAAAGCAAAATAATTTAAATACAAATAAAAAGAGCATTGTGCTAAACACAATGCTCTTAATGAAAGATCAGCTCTTAAGCCAATTTTTCATACAGTTTTTAACCAATGTAAATCTGTTCATTAATTAAATCCTGTAATTCCGATGCGGTCCTACCTTCAATAATTAACAAATCAGCCCAATCATGAGTTGTACCGCCATTTTCAGCAGCACCATCACGGTCGACTCTCAATACTGCTTTGCCGTCTACATCTTCAACTTTGATATAGTCAGCAATGTTCGATTGGTCATCCAGCAATCCCTTAAAGAAATCAGCACCAAATCCAATTACGTCATTAACATCATAATCTACCCATGTATCAGTTCCATTACCACCAGTTTCATCGGCAGCATTTAATACATCATAGATAATCATATCACTACCTGAACCCGTAGAAATTATATCATCGCCCGAACCACCATAGATGCGATCATCTCCTGCACCCGCAATAATGATGTCATTACCTGAACCACCATAAATGATGTCATTTCCACCTTTAGTATTTGGGTCAGCAGCATCAGTATTCACAAATTCCATGTAATTGGCTTTTACAAAGTCATAAATTTCCTGCTGGGTTGGTTCTGCGCCACCAGTCTCGGTAGCTTTTAAATGCGCAATCAGTTTTGAGTAGCCTGAATACTTTGGATATTGCAGGGGATCTAGACCCGTAATCCAATCTGTATTCATGGCATCACCAAACAGAATGTCATCTCCTGCACCACCTTTGACAACATCATTTCCAACATCAGCTGGAATAAAGTTTTCAGATCCACCAATCAGATATGCAATCAGTTTATCTGCATCAGCAATTGCCTGCGCTGTACCATGATTATTATTGCCATTCCATGTACCAGCAATTTTATCACCGTTCACATCAGTATTATCATAACGTGAGACTGTATCACTACTTACGGAAGAACTCACGCCAACGGCAAACACCTTACTAACTTCAGCCAATGGCTTAAATGCGTTATCCAGTGTTGTCTGAGTCGTATTCGGCTCGCCATCAGTAATGTAATAAGTCTGGTTTTCATAACCATTTGACTTAATTGCAGATGAATTAAACCAATCTGTTGCTTCTTTAAAGCTTAGCTCTGGATTTGTACCTCCTCCTGCGGTTAAACCATCGCCCTCACCACCTTTACCACTGCCAATATGTTCAAAAATTGCATCAATATTATCGGCAGTAACATCTAAGAAAACTTTATCCCATTTAGACTGATTACCTACATAGCCTGTTGATGAGAATGTAGAAATCTGTAGATTAATCACCCCATCATGATCTGCCATTTGTGCGATAAAAGCTTTTAAGCCCGCTTTCGCAATTTCCAAACGCGATAACATTCCATTTGGAAGTACCCCTGTCGGACTCAAATCTTCCCGACCAGTTATTGGATTTGTAGGTCTTGTACCATCCATGCCAAAATACATGCTTCCAGATAAGTCTAGAACTATCGAAACATTATAATTAGTGCCTGCTACAAAGTTGGTTTTTAAACCACCTGTATCACCAGCAAGTAAGTCATCCCCTGCTGCACCAATGACAGTATTATCACCGTTATCAACGTCAGTTGTAGGATCCGTTTTAATTACTGCATCAGATTGGTCAGTATCTTCATGCTGTACACCATTACGGTCAGTTACTTGAGCGACGACTTCTGTAGCATTACCTTGCTCAGGCGTTAACGTATAGCTGTAATTACCGTCATTATCTGTTTCAACAGTAGTCGTAAACTCACGTGTTTCACCATTATCGTCAATACTCGTCTTAATCGTTAAGGTTACTGTACTATTTGGCGGTACGTCTGTGGTTGTGCCTGTAATCTGGGTACTATCATTATCATCGATATCAACAGTGATTGAACCTGGTTCAAGGTCTAAACCACCACCATTTTCTGGTGGAAGTGTTACATCTAGATCATCAGGAACTTTAACACCTGGTGCACCCGCAAGCTCGTCTGGACCTGTAACTGTGTTGCCGTTACGGTCTGTACTTACAGCTTCGCCAATTAATGGTGAACCATCAACAATCGTTGTGTCTGCTGGTAGTTTTGTTTCGTAGCTACCATCTGGTTTAACGGTCGTTTTTACAGTTTCTGTAACTTTGTCACCAGCTGCATTCACACCTTCAACGGTGATCACAACTTCTGTACCTGGCGCTACATCTTCTGTTACACCTGTAAGTGAACCGTCTTTACCAATCGTTAAGTCGATTGAACCTGGTTCAAGGTCTAAACCACCACCATTTTCTGGTGGAAGTGTTACATCTAGATCATCAGGAACTTTAACACCTGGTGCACCCGCAAGCTCGTCTGGACCTGTAACTGTGTTGCCGTTACGGTCTGTACTTACAGCTTCGCCAATTAATGGTGAACCATCAACAATCGTTGTGTCTGCTGGTAGTTTTGTTTCGTAGCTACCATCTGGTTTAACAGTCGTTTTTACAGTTTCTGTAACTTTGTCACCAGCTGCATTCACACCTTCAACGGTGATCACAACTATGGATATGAGACTTATTAAAATAGCTGAACGATAATAATTCCGGGTAAATATTAAGTTTTATCAATTTCAGACTTTTAGCCAGCAACGCGATAAAATACACCTAACCTTATTTTTTCTACTCAAGCCATGCCGTTGAATACTCAAACCTTACGTGCTCAATTACGCCGTCAACGTCGACAGGTGCCCAAGCATCAGCAATTGCAATCCGAGTATCAAGTTTTACAGCGCTTAATTCAGTTTAGCCTGTTCCGACATGCCAAACATATTGGTATTTACCTGCACGCATTTGGTGAAATTCATACCAGTAAAATCATTCATTACTGCTTTAACCATAAGAAGCATGTGTATTTACCGATGATTTGCAGTATGAATCAGCAACTGGTTTGGGTCGAAATTACACGCAACCAATATTGCAACCAACGATTTTCCCATCATCCACTGGGAATGAAAGAACCGATGGCCAGTCGTGGTCAACATGTCTCACACTTAGATCTACTTATTTTACCTTTACTTGCTTGTGATCATTTCGGCACGCGCATTGGGATGGGTGGAGGTTTTTACGATAAAACCCTAGCGACTGCACCGACAAAGCCCTACCGACTGGGTCTTGCACATGACTTTCAATTGATCAATGAAACATTAAAAAGAGAAAGGTGGGATCAACCTTTAGATGCACTATTAACCCCCTCTCAGTTTTTACGTTTTAAACGCTCATTTGATGTTTTTGACATACAGTAACACTTTAAAATCACATATTTAGTCATTTTTTAGACATTTTAATTCACCCTACCCTTGTAATTTTAAAAATACACATCACTATAAAAAACATGGCAACACCGTTGTCACTCATTAGGAGTGCCCATGTCTGAGATTATTATGAATGAAGAAAGCTTGGAAACGACCATTCCGAGCGTATTACCGCTTTTAGCGCTACGAGATGTGGTTGTATATCCTCACATGCAAATTGCGCTGTTTGTCGGTCGCGAAAAATCGATCAATGCAGTCAATGTCGCGCGTGACAGTGACAATCTTGTATTTGTAGTTGCACAAAAAGATTCGCTAACAGAAGAAATTGATCACGACAATTTATATCAATACGGTACTGTCGCGAAGATTGTGCAAGTTGTGAATCATGAGAATGATGAAAACTGTATAAAAGTACTGATTGAAGGCTTATATCGTGCCAAGTTAGAAAAAATTATCGATACCGATGATTACCTGACTGCCGAGCATTCATTAAGCCCAATGACGGTTTCTGTTGACTCAGAAACTCAGAATAATCGTGTGGAAGAATTACGCACCTTATTTGCTCAATATGCAGAAGCAAAATTGCGTAACGCACGTGAATTGATTGCAGCAGCCAATAAAATTGATGATTTGCTACAATTATTATTCTTCGTAGCAACACGCGTGCCTTTGAATATTGATGTAAAGCAAAAATTCTTAGAGCATGATGAATTTGAAGCACATTTAGCTGAGCTCATGACGTATTTATTACAACAGTCAGAAGAGCAGCAAATTGAGCAAACCTTACATGATTCTGTGAAACGCCAAATGGAAAAGAATCAGCGTGAATACTTCTTAAATGAAAAAATGAAGGTCATTCAACGCGAACTTTCTGACATGAATGGCGGTGCTGAAGATGACGTTGCAGAAATTGAAAAGCGTCTGGCTGAAGCAGATTTACCTGAACATGTACGTAAAAAAGCTGAAAATGAGTTCCGTAAGCTCAAAGCGATGCAACCTGCATCGAGTGAAGCGGCTGTGGTACGCAACTATCTAGAAGTAATTTTAGATACGCCATGGAATAAATCGAGTAAAGTCAGCATTAACCTTGCGAAAGCTCAGGATATTCTTGATGCCGATCACTATGGCTTAGATGATGTCAAAGACCGTATTGTCGAATATCTTGCAGTACAGTCTCGCGTGAAAAAACTCAAAGGCCCAATTCTATGTTTAGTTGGCCCTCCAGGTGTAGGTAAAACATCACTTGGTGAATCTGTCGCAAAAGCAACCGGTCGTGAGTTTGTTCGCATGGCACTCGGTGGCGTACGTGACGAAGCGGAAATCCGTGGTCACCGTCGTACTTATATTGGTGCGATGCCGGGTAAAATTGTGCAATCTCTGTCTAAAGTTGGCGTGAAGAACCCTCTGTTCTTACTCGACGAAATTGATAAAATGGCACAAGACTACCGTGGCGACCCTGCTTCAGCTTTACTTGAAGTACTCGATCCATCACAAAACAGCAAGTTCAACGATCACTACCTCGATCTTGATCTCGACCTGTCTGAAGTGATGTTTATCTGTACTGCAAATAGCATGAACATTCCAGAGGCACTACTTGACCGTATGGAAGTGATTCGTCTACCAGGTTATACCGAAGACGAAAAGATCAATATTGCAGAGCGTTATCTTGTTCCAAAAGCGATTAAGAACAATGGTCTACGTGCGAAAGAGTTAACGATTCATGAAGAAGCAATTCGTGACATTGTACAGCGCTACACACGTGAAGCAGGTGTTCGTAGTCTTGAGCGCGAAGTATCGAAAATCGCACGTAAAGTGGTGAAAGAAGCAGTCAGTAAGAAATCGAAAAATCTTCAGATTGAAGTGAATTCGAAAAACCTACCTGACTACTTAGGCCCACAAAAATTCGACTTCGGTATGGCTGAAGATGAAGCGCAAGTCGGTCGTGTTAACGGTCTAGCTTGGACTTCTGTCGGTGGTGAGTTATTAACCATTGAAGTTGCAGCAGTAAAAGGTAAAGGTAAATTCATCACTACGGGCTCACTCGGTGATGTGATGAAAGAGTCAATTACTGCCGCAATGACCGTGGTCCGTACCCGTGCAGATGAACTCGGTATTGAAGCTTCTCGCTTTGACGAAACCGATGTACACGTTCACTTACCTGAGGGTGCGACGCCAAAAGATGGTCCTTCAGCGGGCCTTGCACTGACTACTGCGCTGGTTTCTGCATTTACTGGTATTGCGATTCGTCCAGATATCGCGATGACAGGTGAAACTAGCTTAGGTGGCCGTGCAATGCGTATCGGTGGCTTAAAAGAGAAACTGCTTGCTGCGCACCGTGGTGGTATCAAATTGGTATTCATTCCACAAGAAAACGTACGTGATTTGGCTGAAATTCCAGAAAATGTCAAAGAAGGCTTAGAAATCAAACCGGTTAAATCAATCGATGAGATCTTAGCTTTGGCACTTGTTGATATACCTAAACCACTGGCGAAAACACCTATTGTGAAAACACCAGAAGGTAGTAAAGCAGCACGTCACTAAGCTCAAATTCAGATAAAAAAAGCTCTGCTCGCAGGGCTTTTTTTATGCATGATTTTTTCGATGCAATCGTTAGCCACAACAATAAAAACTTTTACACACCTCAAGCACAATATTTAAATTCATTTTGAAACAAACACCTACCATTTTTTCCATTTTAGTCAAAGAAAGTCTTACAAATTTTATCGGCTTTGTTGCACAAAGATTTGAAATACAAAGCCCCCTAATTGAGCCAAATTTAAGGCGTAACTTGGGTAAGTGGT
>NZ_JBLZXR010000125.1:0-10191 GCF_050285345.1 Acinetobacter sp. | reverse complement strand
CATGAACATTCTTGCGCTTGGGCATAAGCGTCTAGCTGTAGGAATCACCTCCGTTTAAGGGAGGTGAGGATGTCAAGGAAAATTCATGTTAGAAATTCAATGCCCCTGTGGACAGGGTAGCTACAGTACATGTTGCCAACCTTTACATCTAGGCCAAGTGCATGCAGAAAGTGCCGCACAATTAATGCGTTCCCGTTATAGCGCATTTGCCGTACATGAGATTGATTATATTGTTCAGACCACCGCGATTGGCCAACAATCAGCCCTTGATGTCAGTGCCATTCGTGAGTGGAGTGAATCCAACCAATGGCTGAAACTGGAAGTGATTCAAGCACAGGAGAAATTAGATAAAACTCATGCGCAGGTGGAGTTTAAAGCATATTACCATGATGGAACACAGGCACAGCTACATCATGAAATTTCACATTTCGTCAAACTGGAGCAGCGTTGGTATTTTCTTGATCCGACCACAGATTTAAAAATCACCATGAAGCAGCCGTGTATTTGTGGTTCTGGGCGAAAATTCAAACAATGTTGCGCGCAATTTTTATAACATTTGAGCAGATTTAGCTTAGAATAACGCGCATCTTAACCCTCAGCGGAAGAAGGGCGATGTTACTGACCATTATTTATATTATCGCAATCACGGCAGAAGCAATGACAGGTGCATTGTCTGCGGGTCGGCGGAGTATGGACTGGTTTGGGGTCACCCTAATTGCTTGCGTCACCGCGCTTGGCGGTGGTTCAGTGCGTGATGTGCTGCTTGGGCACTATCCACTGACGTGGGTCAAACATCCTGAATATCTTATTTTGACTTGCATTGCTGCGTTTGTGACGATTTTAATCGCAAAATGGATGCGTCATCTACGTAATATCTTCCTTATTCTTGATGCTTTAGGCCTGATTGGTTTTACCATTATTGGCTGTCAAATTGCCTTGGAAATGGGGCACGGTTTTGTGGTCTCTGCCGTGGCAGGGGTACTGACGGGAGTATCTGGCGGAATTTTACGCGACATCCTGTGTAACGATGTACCTTTGGTGTTCCGCCGCGAACTGTATGCCAGTATTTCTTTTGTTTCGGTGATTTGTTATTGGGTCTGTTCTGAAATTGGCATGTCATTGGAACTGACTGTTATTGCTACGCTTATTTTTGGTTTTACCTTACGTCTGATTGCGATTTACTTTGGCTTAGAAATGCCTAAATTTATTTATAAAGATGATGATGAACAGTCGGTATCGTCTAAAGATATCTCTTAATTCTTAAAGTGTTTAGCAAAGCGTTATCGACCATCAAGACCAACGCCATGTACGATCTTTTTATACGATGCATTTAAAAACAGCACAGAATCATAAATCCTGTTGGGAAAGCAGTATCCATCCTTTCACCAGTTCAGAGATCTCATTATGGACTTAGTCTCACGTATACAGCGCTTACCTATCGGTAAGTTTCATTACACACTCCTTTGGGTGATTGGCCTCGGCTGGATGTTTGATGCCATGGATACCGGATTAATTTCCTTTATCTTGGCCAAAATGGCCGAAGACTGGGCCATGACGCCGAACGATAAGAGTTGGGTGGTGTCAATTGGTTTTGTGGGGATGGCGATTGGTGCAGTCTGTTCTGGTGGCCTGGCAGATCGCTTTGGCCGTAAAACCGTGTTTGCCATGACTTTGGTCGTTTATAGCTTGGCCACGGCGGCATGTGCCTTTGCACCGAATTTAACGTGGCTGTTGGTATTTCGCTTTATTGTCGGTTTAGGTTTGGGCGGGCAATTGCCTGTAGCCGTGACCTTGGTTAGTGAATATATTCCAGCGCATGTCCGTGGCCGCTTTATTGTCCTTTTAGAAAGTTTTTGGGGCTTGGGTTGGCTGGTTGCTGCGTTGGTGTCACGTTTTATTATTCCAGATTTTGGTTGGCAGGCTGCATTCTTGATTGGTGGGATTCCTGCACTATATGCCATTGTGATTTGGAAAATGGTACCTGAATCCGTACCGTATTTAATTAATCGTGGCCGCGTGGATGAAGCACATGCTTTGGTGAAAAAAATTGAAGCCAAATGTGGTGTGGAAGTACTGGAAATCTTTGAAGTCAAACCTGTGGCTGAAAAACATAACATCAGTTTTTCTCAGCTTTGGTCAGGTGTTTTTGCACGCCGTACTTTGATGCTGTGGCTGATTTGGTTCGGGATTGTGTTTTCTTACTATGGTATCTTCACATGGCTACCAAGTTTATTGGTCAAAGAAGGCTATACCATCGTACAGTCCTTTGAATATGTATTGGTGATGATTTTGGCGCAATTGCCAGGTTATCTTGCGGCGGCATGGTTGGTGGAAAAACTCGGTCGTAAAGCAACTCTGGCTGGTTTTATTGGTATGTGTGCAGTGTCTGCGTACTTCTTTGGTCAATCTGACAGCGTGACCCAAATTGTGATTTGGGGCTGTCTGATGTCCTTCTTCAATTTGGGTGCTTGGGGCGTACTTTACACTTACACCCCAGAGCAATATCCAGCCAATATCCGTGCTTTTGGTTCAGGTTGGGCAGGGGCAATCGGCCGTATCGGTGGCATTGCTGCACCCTTTGCGGTAACCCACATGATGGACATGGAGCATGGCTTTAGTTATGTCTTCATGATGTTTACTGCGGTGTTGATTGCAGTTGCGGTGGTGATTTTGGTGCTCGGTGAGGAAACCAAAGGCAAAACGCTGGAATCGATTGGTCTGTAAGGACTGGTGATTTTTTAGTTGATCGTGGCGAATAAAATGGATATTTTTACGCCATAAGACACAAATTGTCGCAGTGTGTGATTTGAGCCCCTTGTATAGGACGCACCTGCGACATAGCATAAGAACTTAAGAAAGAACGCACACATTAGGATTATAGGTTTTTATGACAAGCCTTGCGCATCATGCGACAGAAAACCGTTCCGTAGCAGAATTTACCGAACAAGCTTATCTCAATTATGCCATGTACGTGATTATGGATCGTGCATTGCCTCATATTAGTGATGGTCTAAAACCCGTTCAGCGTCGTATTGTCTATGCGATGAGCGAGTTGGGGTTAAAACCCACGGGTAAGCCAAAAAAATCTGCACGTACGGTAGGTGATGTACTGGGCAAATACCATCCGCATGGTGACTCTGCCTGTTATGAAGCTATGGTCTTGATGGCACAGCCTTTTAGTTACCGCTATCCTTTTATTGAAGGTCAGGGCAACTGGGGTTCACCGGATGATCCGAAATCTTTCGCAGCGATGCGTTATACCGAAGCCAAATTGTCAGCCTATAGTGATTTATTATTGTCTGAACTGGGTCAAGGCACGTGTGATTGGCAGGATAACTTTGATGGTTCGATGAAAGAGCCGGTCAATTTACCTGCACGTGTACCGAATATTCTATTAAACGGAACTACAGGCATTGCAGTCGGGATGGCAACTGACATTCCGCCACATAACTTGCGCGAAGTGGTCAAAGGCACGATTGCCTTAATCCGTAACCCTAATCTGACCGATGAAAAAGTCGCGGAATATATTCCTGCACCAGACTTACCGACGCGTGCAGAAATTATTACTGCGCCTGAAGAATTACTGAAAATTCAAACTACCGGTCGCGGCAGTTACCGTACTCGTGCGGTTTATAGCATTGAGAAAAATGAAATCGTGATTACGGAATTGCCGTATCAAGTTTCAGGCTCCAAAGTCATTACTCAAATTGCCGATCAGATGCAGGCTAAGAAACTCCCTTTGGTCAGTGACTTGCGCGATGAATCAGATCATAAAAATCCAACCCGTTTGGTGATTGTGCTGCGTTCAAATCGCATTGATGCTGAATCGGTGATGAGCCACTTATTTGCTACGACCGATTTAGAATCCAGCTATCGTGTCAACATGAATATGATTGGTGCAGATGGCCGTCCACAAGTGAAATCGATACGCCGTATTTTATTGGAATGGATCGAAATCCGTAAAAATACGGTGACTCGTCGTTTAACTTACCATTTAAATAAAATTGAAAAACGTCTGCATATCCTTACAGGTTTGATTATTGCTTATCTGAATATTGATGAAGTGATTCGAATTATTCGTGAAGAAGATCAACCGAAACCAGTGTTGATGTCACATTTCAATATTGATGAAATTCAGGCCGAAGCCATTTTAGAACTCAAGTTACGTCATTTGGCTAAGCTTGAAGAAATGGAAATGCGCCGTGAACAGGATGAACTTGAAGCACGCGCTGCGATTATTCGTGAGCAATTGGCCAATCCTGAATCGTTAAAAGCCTTGATCATCAATGAACTCAAAGAAGATGCGAAAAAATTCGGGGATGACCGTCGTTCACCGATTGTAAAACGTGCGGATGCGCAGGCCATTAATGAACAAGATATGTTGCCGGCTGATCCTGTCACTGTAGTGTTATCAGAAGCAGGTTGGATTCGTTCTGCCAAAGGTCATGAGGTGGATGCGGAAAACTTAAGCTTCCGTGCTGGCGATCAATACCTAAGCCATGCCCAAGGCAAGTCGAATCAGCGCGTGTATGTTCTAGATGACTCTGGTCGTAGCTATGCGCTTGGGATTAATACCTTGCCGTCGGCGCGTGGTTTTGGTGAACCGTTAAGTTCAAAACTATCACCAGCCAGCGGTGTCGGCTTTAAACAAGTGTTTATTGCCGAAGATGATACTGAAATCTTGGCCATGAGCAGCAAAGGTTATGGCTTTAAAACCCAAGCGAAAAACTTAGACACCAATGCCAAAGCTGGGAAGGCATTCTTAAGTTTGTCTGAAGGTGCTTCGGTGATGGAGGTATCTGCGATTGAAAGTGCGACGCATCTTGCACTACTCAGTTCAGCAGGACGTTTATTGTTGATTGAATTGGATGAATTACCGGTACTGAATAAAGGTAAAGGTAATAAATTGATACAACTTGAGTCTAAAGATCAAATTGTATCCATGACAACTTTAAATTTAGATGAAATAATTCAAGTGCTTGCAGGTAATCAACAATTAAAGCTCAAAAGGGATGATCTGCAAAAATATGTAGGTAAACGTGCTTCTAAAGGGGTGTTGTTACCACGTGGATATCAGAAAGCAAATAAACTGCTCATTCAAAGATAATACTAGCATCCATGCAACGAAATACGTTATATATGCTGTTATTCGTGAAATGGATGCAATATTGAGCATAAACAAGTTAAATAATGACCGCTTAATATTGAAAAAAACAGTTGAATTATGAAGGATTAAGACAGGAGAATTGGGCGTTATGGAAAAAATTTGGTTAGCTGAATACCAAAAAACAGGGATTCCAGAAACTGTAGAATTACCCGCAGAAAATACGTCATTAATTGATATTTTTGAACGTAACTTTCAAAAGTTTGGCTCTCGTGAAGCCTTTATCTTTATGGATAAAGTCCTGACATTTAGAGAGCTTGACGAAGCAAGTCGTAAATTTGCAACCTATTTACAAAGCCTTGGCCTGGCAAAAGGCTCACGCGTTGCAGTGATGATGCCAAACGTTCTTCAATATCCTGTTGTAGCATTAGGTGTATTCCGTGCCGGTCTAGTATTGGTGAATGTGAATCCACTTTATACTTCACGTGAACTTGAGCATCAATTGAATGACTCAGGTACTGAAGCATTGGTCATCATTGAAAACTTTGCTTCTGTTTATCAAGCGATTATTGGTAAAACACCCGTAAAACACGTGATTGTGGCATCTGTGGGTGACATGCTCGGCGCTTTAAAAGGGACATTGGTGAACTTTGTTTTACGTTCTGTACGTAAGCAAATTCCGGCTTGGAATATCCCGGGTCATATCCGCTTTAATGCTGCAATGTCTAAAGTAAGTGCAAGCAACTACAAACGTCCAAACTTAACTCTAAGTGATACAGCCGTATTGCAATACACGGGCGGTACCACAGGTGTATCTAAAGGTGCAGAACTGACGCATCGTAACCTTGTGGCTAACATGTTGCAGTGTGATGGTATTTTCCAAAGTAAATTTGGTCAGCAAGATGGTCAACCTGATGACCGTATTTTTTGTGCTTTACCGCTTTATCATATCTTTGCATTCATGGTGTGTGCGCTGTATGGCATGTACAAAGGTCAGGCAAACGTTTTGATTCCGAACCCGCGTGATCTTCCTGCGGTGATGAAAGAATTGCGCAAATACCAACCAACGTTCTTCCCAGCAGTGAACACCTTGTTTAATGCATTAGTCAACAATGAAGAGTTTAAACAACTCGACCACAGTAAGCTAAAGATGGCGATGGGTGGTGGTATGGCAGTTCTACCTTCTACTGCTGAAGCATGGAAGAAAGTTACTGGCACGAACATCATCGAAGGCTATGGTTTATCAGAAACTTCACCGGTTGCAACAGCGAACCCACCAGCATCGATGGAATTCAGCGGTACGATTGGTATTCCTTTACCTTTAACTGATGTTGCAATCCTAGATGATGATGGCAATCAAGTTGCACAAGGCGAACAGGGTGAGATCTCGATCCGTGGTCCGCAAGTGATGAAGGGCTATTGGAACCGTCCAGATGAAACAGCTAAAGTGATGACTGCCGATGGTTTCTTCCGTACCGGTGACATCGGTGTGATGGATCCGCGCGGTTATGTGAAAATTGTCGATCGTAAAAAAGATATGATCCTTGTGTCTGGTTTTAACGTTTATCCTTCTGAAATTGAAGAAGTCGTTGCCAAACATCCAAAAGTGCTGGAAGTGGCTGCGATTGGTGTACCAGATGAAAAATCAGGTGAAGTGCCAAAATTGTTTGTGGTGAAAAAAGATCCGTCTTTAACCACTGAGGAAGTATTGGCATTCGCAAAAGAAAACTTAACCGGCTACAAACGCCCACGTTATGTTGAATTTATGGATGAACTACCAAAATCTAATGTAGGTAAAATTCTACGTAAAGATTTACGTAAAACAGCTTAGTTTTAGTTGTAAAAAGAAAGCGCCTTCGGGCGCTTTTTTTATCAATTCAATTTGAAGATACAATATTGATTGTTGAGCTTAGATTTTTGTCCCTTTGCTCATTGACCAACGGTCAAAGTAACGACGGCCGACACCAAAGACCCCTAAGAAAATAAACATAGCACCAAACTGACGACTAAAACCAGACTGATTGAAAGCACCATAGCTTAAAATATTATCAATTAAACAATAGATTGCGATCACAATGACCCAATGCCAGAGAGGGAGCTGTTTAATTGAAACCGCATAAAAGGCAACCCACATCATCACAAAACTAAATACGGTGGACCAGACATTCATATTGGCGCAGATCACACAAAGTAAAAATGCGGTTACCGGAATGACAATTTTTAAGGCTCGATCAACCCGAAGCTGATGTTGCTTCTGCTCGGCAAGTACCTCAAACAATTTGTCTTGATCAGAACTGCTCATAGGGGAGATCCTTTCATCTGTCGATTCAAAAACACTATATTTAACAAAATTTATTCACGAAACACCATGCTATTATAGCCGCTATAAAAAGCTTCCTGAGAAAAAACACATGCAAAGCATCAGTGGGATCATTTATCTCATTTTAGGCGCTTGTTTATTGCCTTATGCTTTTACTTTTATTGCGAAGAAAGCAGCTGGTTTTAAATTGAGTGATAATCAAAATCCACGTGAGGTTTTGGCGCGCTCGACGGGACTGGCAAGTCGTGCCAATGCAGTTCAGCAAAATAGTTTTGAAAGTTTGCCCTTATTTATTGCAGCCATTTTAATGGCGGAATATATGGTGATTCAGCAGCAATTTATTATGACCTTCGGGATTGCTTATCTGGTTCTACGTGTGATTTATGGTATGTGTTACTTGGCCAATTGGGCAACACTGCGTTCCATTATCTGGACACTTTCAATGCTGTGTCCTATTTGCTTATTACTCTTGGTGATTAAGCTCAGCTAATCGGGCTACTGGCTTGATTAAATGATCAGCAGCCAATGTAAAATCACAAAAAATCTGTAAAACCGTTATAATTATGCCGGTTTAAAAAGATTTAACTTTGTTTAAAGAGTGATGCTATGAGCTACAGCAATATCCCAGCAGGTAAAGACGCACCAAACGACATTTATGTCATTATTGAAATTCCTGCAAACGCAGCACCAATCAAATACGAAATTGATAAAGATTCAGATGCACTATTTGTAGACCGTTTCATGGGTACTGCAATGTTCTACCCAGCAAACTATGGTTATGTACCAAATACATTATCATTGGATGGTGACCCACTTGACGTACTTGTGGTCACTCCACATCCAGTTGAGCCAGGTTCAGTAATTCGTTGCCGCCCTGTTGGTAAATTAAACATGGAAGATGACGGTGGTGTAGACGCAAAATTGGTTGCAGTTCCACACGACAAATTGACGCCAATTTATAAAGATATTCAAGAATATACTGATCTTCCACCGCTGTTGATCAACCAAATTGAACATTTCTTCCAACACTACAAAGACTTAGAGCCTGGAAAATGGGTAAAACTAAGTGGTTGGGAGGGTGCTGATGTTGCGAAACAAGAAGTGCTTAGCTCAATTGCGGCTTATCAAGAAGCAAACAAATAATTTTGTTTGAAAGTAGGCTGAAGCTTTTGCTTTAAAGCCTCAGTTCATAAAAAAACCTGCACAGTGTGCAGGTTTTTTTTCGCTATCTTAGAATAGCTGTGGAATTAAAATAATTTCACAGGAATATCTAACCAGATACGCCATTCGTTGGTAGAGCCGATACCTTCACTGTTATTTACAGTTTGATTATTGTAAGAGCTACTTGCACGTAAGTACGAATGACGTAAGCGTAAGCTAGTGTCTTTCATTGGACCAGACTGAACAGTGTATTTAATTTGGTTAAAGAACTCATGCTCTTCAGCTTGATCAATAATTTGAGTTCGGTTATTACGTTCTGCAACATCGATATCCCAACCGTAAACAAAGGCTGTGGTCCAGTTTAAACCAGCTAAACCATGATTTTTAAAGTTGTAGTTGTACTGTAAACCTACAGATTTTTCATCATTACCATTGAAATCAGACAAATAGGAGTTAGGTACATAAATACTTTGTAAACCGTCAGCATTATATGCATAGTCATAACCCGTATTACCTGCATTATCTTGATAAGATAACATTACATTATGAACATCTTTATTATAAGTTGCTGAAACACCCCAAATAGTATTTTTACGATCTGAAAGGTTATCAGTAGTATGAGATCCAGTTGCTGCGTCTGCTTCCCATTCAGTATTGTAGCCAACAGCATCTAAAGTTACATTTGCATCGTTTGCTACAGCGAAATTATAATTCACATTAGCATAGTGACGTTCTAATTTATCTTCTACATCTACACCATAGTATGAAGCATTTACTTGATCATTGAATTTGTATTTCGCACCCCAGAAGATGGCACTATCAAGACCTTGACCATCTGAGTTAATATCGTTTGACCATTGGTTTTTAGTAAATTTACCGCCAACTAAAGTTAAATCTTTAATTTCGTTACTTTCAACATAGAGACCTGTGTAGTATTCAGGAACTAGACGTGCTGTGTTGCTTGCAAGAACTGGAAGCTCTGATACTTGAGTACCGTAAGTTGCTGTTGTGTTTGAAACACGTGCTTTGACATACGCACCACCACGCGCCCAATGATCATATGCAGAACCATCGTTGTGGGTTGGAATCATTTGATTGCCAGTATGTTTATTTTCACCTAGTTTGAAAGATGCATCACCAATAATACCAGCACCAAAACCCACTACACCTTTGGTAAAACCAGAATCAAGTTTAAACATTGCAGCTTGTGCTGCAGAGCTAGAGTCTGATAAACCATCTTTCTTATCACGATGTAAAAAGCCGGTACGGAACAGTACAGAACCTTCGGCATCTTCCACAAAGCCTTGCGCTTCACTTTGTTCGCTAGCAAAAGCAGTAGAAATAAGTGCAGCGTTTACTAAGACTGCAAGTGTCAGTTGTTGAGCTTTAAGCATTGGGAGAGAGCCTCATGCAAAATTAGGTAAATATGTAGTGCAATTGTATATTTTTTCTTAAAAAAAATATCAATTTTAATGGGCTTATTACACTAAAGTTATGGCCATTTTTGATCAACGGTATGTGAATGGTGGTTTTATCACTTGGAGCGTAAAACCTCGTGGTTCAGCACGAGGATATAAGCGACTGGCGTAAGCCATACGACATGGAA
>NZ_JBLZXR010000124.1:0-36654 GCF_050285345.1 Acinetobacter sp. | reverse complement strand
CAGTCGTTTTAAATTCTCAATTAGGTAATCCTCCTTTACAGTTGGAAAACTTAATTAAAAGTTGAGATTGGCGTATTGGAGTGGGTGCAGTATCAGAGCTGTAATTGAGCCTCAATTTCAGGCCATAGATTTTGATGCGAACGCTTAAACATCGACATATGACCAATCGTTTTATGACCTGTCATTTTGGGTTTTAGTTCAATCATATGGGTAGATGCATTGGGATATAATCGGAGTAAATCTTTAACATTACTTTCAGTTGCAATTTCATCATCCGAACTCCATACCGCAGTAATTGGACAATGGATTTGTTGATGAAAATCTTGTTGTACCGTCTTACCCAGTGCATTGATGATATAACCGGGTTTACTACAGAATTGCGCCCATTCACGTGCTACGTCTTTGGGGAGGTCTTCACCCATACCAATCGCATTGGTCGGCCCATAACCCAATGTGTGGCGTGCAAGTGGGAAGATCAGCTTAAACATGACAGGAGCAAGTAACTTGGTGCGACCTTTTAAGTTTTTGATGTGTCCTGTAGAGCCTGAAACCGCAACAACTTTAGCGACTTTTTCATAATTCGGTACGATACCCAAAAGCTGTCCACCTGCGCTATGACCAAGCAAAATAACTTGCTGCGCTTGCGTTTTTGCTAATAACGCTTCTATTGCAGCAGGAATATCAAGCTGTCCCCATTGCACAATACTGGCCGTAGATTTTTTTAATGGCCCATATAACGATTCGCCAATGCCTCGAAAATCAAAGACCAGAACATCATAGCCTTGTTCAGCTAACCACGTTGCATAACTATCATAAAATTGTTTGGTAATACCAGTCGCTGGACAAATCAGTACAGGCAGTGGCTTGGCATGTTGGCTTTGCTGAGCATAGAAGCGGGCGCTTAATGGGTAGCCGTCTTGGCATTGAATACGAAGGCTTTCAAATTGTGACATAATGCGAGCGTAAAATATTTATTCTGATTCTTATAATTTACACAAGTTCCAAAAAGAAACTTGATTAAACCATGACTATAAAGTCATGTCTCATAACTGAATATACATAACAATCAGTCAAAATAGATATTTAGAAAAATAATGGGAAAATGGAAGAGAAATGGATTTAATTCAATTAACAACAGCTGTAAAAATTGCTATAGTCTTTAGTGGGATTTATTTGTGGGTCGGTATGCTCACTGGTGTTTGGAAATATGCGCAAATTCGAAAGTCTCAACAGGCGCGTGCACATTATTATGTGGATATTGCTCATCGCAGCAGTTTGTTATATGCACCCGCGACCTTAATTTTGGCAGTGTTGGCTTATTTTTCGGCATTTTCTGCTCAGTTAAATTTAGCTTTTGTGCTGATTAACGTGTTCTTTTTTAGCTTTTCAATTTTAAGCTACGTGTTACATGGTTTTTTAGCCGATACAAGCAATCAATTTAAAACACCACATGTTATTGGGAAATGGTATTTGCCTAAATCATTAATGACATTGGCAATGTTGGCATTGGTCATCGGGGAGGTAGTGGCAACTTTTGGGTTGCTTTTTGGGGTTATCGTTAAATTTTGGTATTAGTCTTTGAACTGTATTTTGATCTAGTAGATAAATTAAATACTGGGAAGGTGCTAAGTTTATGCTAAATGGATTATTTTTTATTATTCGATGGGGAGATTGGCATCTTTCTTTTTTAAGATGGATGATGCCTCATCCATCTTTCAACTTAAAATTCTACAGATTTTTGCTTTCGATACTTATGGTCAATGACCGCCCATAAGTAAAATGCTACTGATACGACCAGCGCATAAGCAAAGTATTCAGGTCTTAAATTTCCTTGTATTAAGCCTTGAATTAATAACGTAAGCATAAGGGCAATCGTGGTGCTTAAATAAGTCACCATGTTCTTATTGGCCTTCAGAGCGTTAATGAAGAATTGCTTTTTGAAATGTACTGATAACATCTCCACCCCTCCTTGTTGTTTTCCCAAAACCCATCATTTTGGTTAGGTTTGTTCTACTGTTGTACTTCGAAATTAGAAGCATTTCAATAGCACATGTCACTATTTTGTCATAAAACTATGTTAGATCATGGTATAAGAATAATAGTTTTATTCATATAATAAATATCATGTATCCTGAAAGGTTGATGGTGAAATCAATCAGAATTCCACAATATTTATAATGATAAGCAAGCAATTTACATACCAAAATACTGATTACAGTAATTAGTTAAATGTGTTTATGACGCGGAACAGGTAATTCTACAGACAAACATGGGATAAAATATGAAGGTGATGTTGTCTCTTTGTTGCTAAAAGTAATTGAATTTTAATAATTAATATTTTTTATAAAACTAAATGGTTTACTACATTGAAATGTTCAGTGAAGGAAAAGAAATTTACATTTTGCGATATCGCGTTTGGCTCATGATCATTTTAGTGCACTGTGGTGGGACGAATAAATGTCAGTTTGGGTAAAACTCGACAAATATTGTTCCAAATAAAATCGTCATTCGGGTAAAACTCCGATTTTGAGACCAGTTAAAAAAGGTTATTTTTTAATTTTGTCCAATACAGTGGCAATCACTAACACGATGATGGATGGAATCAGCCATGCTAAATTTTGTTCAGCAAGTGGTAGGTTGGTCACAAAGCTTGGAAGTGTTTCTTCAAAACCCGCAACTTTTAAACCATCAAAAATACCAAAAATGAATGCACATGCCGTTACTGGCGCAATTACAAGCGATGGTTTGTTAAAGAATCTTGCTACGAAGCTCAGTAAAATTACCGTAATAGCAGGCGGGTAGATTGCACTTAATACGGGAACCGAAACTGCAATTAATTTGGTTAAACCTAAGTTTGAAATCAGCAGTGAAAAACCAACAAGAATAAATACCAATATTTTGTATGGAATTTTGGTTAATTCAGAGAAGTACTCAGCACATGCACAGGTCAAACCAATCGCAGTCACCATACATGCAACAAAAATCATCGCTGATAAGAAGTAAGCACCCATATCACCAAAAGCATGCTGTACATAGGCATGCAGGATCACTGCGCCATTTGTAGCATTTGGTGCGATTTCATGGCTACCCATACCGAGTTTAAATAAGCTGATATAAACTAGTGTTAAACCAATACCAGAGATGAGACTTGCGATAAGTGCATATTTCGTTACCAGTTTGTGATCTGTGACGCCACGTGAAGTAATGGCTTTAACAATCACAATACCGAAGACTAAAGCACCCAGTGTATCCATAGTTAAATAACCATTGACCACACCTTCAGACACAGGGGCAGTTATGTAGTTATTAATTGCAGGTGGAATGACACCAGTTGGAATGAAAAATGCTGAAATCCCGAGGATGACTAAACCCAAAATTTTCAGTGGTGACAGGAAATATCCCACAGTATCCAAAATTTTATTGGGATAAAGTGAAACAACAGTCACGAAAGCAAAATAGATAAAGCTATAAATCATCAAACTCTGAGCTGAGTTGCCAAAGTAGGATGAGAAACCAATTTCATAAGAAACGGTTGCTGTACGAGGAGTTGCAAATAAAGGTCCTACAGCTAAGTAACAAACCACAGTGAGTAAAATACTGGCAGCTTTACCTAGTGGCGAACTTAAAATCTGAATAGAACCTTCTACGCGCGACAAAGCAATAATCGTGATAACAGGCAGACCAACTGCGGTGATTAAGAAACCAAACGCGGCTAACCAAACATGTTCACCTGCTTGTTGTGCGACAATCGGTGGGAAAATAATGTTACCTGCACCAATAAACAGGGAAAAGGTCATAAAACCTAAGGCAACAATATCCCGTGTACGAAGACTTGTCATAAAAAGGGAGATGAAATGAGGGAAAGTTAATTTTAGTGCAAATACCCCTCGTTTTGGGGGCTAATTTATGAATTGCATAGAAAATTTTTATAATATCAATCATGAATATATCGATGGAATAAAATGATTTTCAAATTATCTATTTGAAAAGTATTGTAAATTATTTTTTATTTTAGGTTTTAAGAGGAAAATGGTAGGGCATTAATATTTTTCAACGATTAATCAAATGCTCTAAAAAACAGCAGTAAAAGTGCTGAAAAAGGGTAAATATGCAGATAAAATTTTGATGTATAAAACAAAAAAAATCTAAAGGGGCTATAATTCAGGGTATTAAAATTTGAGGATGTTCAGATGAAAGCTTCCAAAATCACGATTAAAACTGAGCAAGATATTGAAAAATTACGCATTTCAGGCCGTCTTGCCGCGCAGGTTTTAGAAATGATTGGGGAGTATGTCAAGCCAGGTGTGACGACTGAATATTTAGATGATATCTGTAATGACTTTATTGTTAATACCCTCAAAGTGATTCCAGCCAATGTTGGTTATTATGGTTATACCAAAACCACCTGTATTTCACCGAATGAAGTGGTGTGCCATGGTATTCCGTCTAAAGAAACCGTATTAAAAGATGGCGATATTATTAATATTGATGTTGCGATCATTAAAGATGGTTATTTTGGTGATACCAGTCGTATGTATTATGTGGGTAATGTTTCACCTGCAGCGAAAAAATTAGTTGAAACCACCTATGAAGCGATGGTGGCAGGGATTCATGCGGTTAAACCTGGTGCAACGTTGGGCGATGTGGGATATGCGATTCAAACAGTGGCGCATCGAGAAGGTTATAGCATTGTGCGTGAGTACTGCGGTCATGGGATTGGTACAGTTTATCATGAACAGCCAAGCGTGTTGCATTATGGACAACCCGGCCAAGGCGTGATTTTGAAAAAAGGTATGGTTTTTACCATTGAACCGATGATCAATAGTGGTAAAGCACGTACCAAAGAATTGAAAGATGGTTGGACGGTGATTACGGCTGACCGCTCTTTGTCTGCGCAGTGGGAACATATGGTGGTGGTGACAGATACAGGCTTTGAACTACTATCACCATGGCCAGAAGGTACAGGTGCATATCCAGCAATTTAAAGGCTCAAATAGGTTGCTAAAGGTTGAAAATTTAAGACTTTGGTCTAGGTTTGGTAGGTGAATATACAATATATTGCTTTTAGTACTAAGCAATCGTCTCTAAGCCGTGATTTGCCTGATTTCGATTTTTGGGAAAATTTTCAGTTAGAGTTATTAACGATTTAAGTGTTAAGCACTTATTGAATAGAATAGCTTTACAGAATCTGCTGTAGTTTCTGAACTTTTTTAAAGTTTTTGCTTACCCACTACGTGGGTAAGCTTTTTTTTGCCTATTATTTGAGATTTCAGGTTTAAGATTTGAAGTCTAAGGTTTTTGCGGTTTGGTGAGTTTTTCGACCAAATAATCAATAAATACACGTACCGATGGCAGTAAGCCACGACGTGATGGGTAAACAGCATGGAAGATTCCATGTGCGGCTTTCCATTCAGGCAATACACGAACCAAAGCACCCGATTTTATATGATCTGCAACGATACTGTCCGGAAGCAATGTAACACCACAGTCTTGACATGCGAGAGCAGCTAGCATCGATAAGTCAGATCCCATGACAGTAGGATTTACTTTTACTTTTTTCTGATGATTTTGTGCGTTGGTGACAATAATATGTTGATCAAGATGCTCGTCAGCCATGCTGAGGATTTGGTGTTGGCTTAAATCTTCAGGGGTTTTCAAATCACCAAATTGATTTAGATAAGCCTGACTTGCAAATAAGTGTTGCTCGATATTTTCAAATTTACGCAGCACGAGGTTTGGGTCATCATCCAAATCTGAACGGACACGCAAGGCCAGATCAAAACCTTCATTAATGATATCCACGCGGCGATTGGTAACCATCATTTGAATTTTGACTTCAGGATAGCGTTTTAAAAATTCAGGCAAGATTTTCGCCATTTCATTTTGTGCAATCGACACAGGAAGGCTGACTTTAATCAAGCCACGGGGCTGTGTACTTAAATGATCAACAAGATCGTGCGCGGCTTGTGCGGCATTCATCATGACTTGAGCATGACGATAAATATTCATGCCAATGTCGGTGACGGCAAAATGACGAGAACTACGCTGGATTAACCGTACGCCTAAACGTTCTTCTAAATTGTAGACGCGACGGCTCAATTTGGATTTGGGGATATCGGTCGCGCGTTCTGCTGCACTAAAGCCTCCATGTTCTACAACTTGAGCAAAACAATAAAAATCATCCAGATCGCTAAGCACTTTCTCTATTCCATAATTGCAACAATACAGATAAATAACTTACATTGTTTCAATAAGTCAACAGTGATTTGTTATCTTCAAAGGCAATATATTATAAATTTGGCAAGACTAAAGTCGTCTTAACCTAAAAATTGTTTCACATTAGCATGGTTTGAAAATAATTTTGGTGTACACAGCCTTGAAATACCTTATTTTGCTGGGTGTGATTGCGTTGTTGTCCTGATATTAAAGCGATATATCATCAAGAAAGAAATTCGACATTAAAGGATAATGTCATGGAATTAAGACATTTACGTTACTTTGTCGCAGTTGTAGAAGAACAAAGTTTTACCAAAGCTGCTGAAAAGCTGTTTATTGCCCAACCACCTTTAAGTCGTCAAATTCAAAACTTGGAAGAAGAGTTAGGTACACAGCTTTTTGAGCGAGGTAGTCGCCCTTTAAAAACCACCACCATTGGTCGATTCTTTTACCAACAAGCCGTGAAACTGCTGTCCAGTGCGGAAGAGATTAAGCTAATTACGCAGCGCGCAAGTGTCACTGAACGTACCATTAATATTGGGTATGGCGGTTCATTACTCTGCGGTTTGTTGCCTCGAATTGTGTATTTATTCCGTCAGCAATATCCACATTTAAATGTCAATTTAATTGAATTGAGCGCTGTGGAGCAAATTCAAGCCTTAAAAGAAGGGCGTGTCGACGCTTGTTTTAGCCGTGTGCGTGTGTCTGATCAAGCCGTAAAGCGCGTGTTATTACGCGAAGAGCCGTTAATTGCTGCGGTACATTCAAGTCATCCTTTATCTTCACAGCCGAAAATTTCGCTAAATAGTTTGAAGGATGAACAAATTTTTATTTATCCAGCACGTAATGGGCAAAGTTATGCATCGTTGATTAAAGCGCTATTTTTAGAATATGGCATGGAGCCTAAGCGTTTTAATACACAAGCAGATTTGCAGCAATCTCTTGGTATGGTAGCGGCGGGCGAGGGCGTGTGCATTGTGCCTGAGTCGGTTCAGATGATGCAGTTTAGACATGTGAACTATGTCAAATTGTCAGATAGTGCGGCAATCAGTCAGATCTATCTGATTGTACGTAATGATGATGAAGGTGAGTTAGCGCGTCCACTCTTCGACTGCGTATATCAAGTCTATGACTTAGAAGCGATTGAATATGATCGACGAGTATTCTAAATCACGGCACATTTAAGATTACACCAAGAGCATTTCCACATCAGCTCATTCAATACTTGAGCCTATTTATACTACTCAGCTTGCATGATGTTTTAAAAAATGGGCAATTTCACGTCCAAATTTAACCGGCTCGCTGATTAATGGTGTGTGTGCCCCGATTTATGAAAAATGACTTGGTTCGCATTGGTTAAACTGTCCGCCACAATGCGCTGACCCTGTGCTGGATATAAAATGGATTTTTCCCCAGTAAAAAAGGTGGTTGGGGCTTTTAGACGAGCGATCGCTGCACGATAATCTTCTTTGTGATGTAGATAATTTTGAATATACCAATATAGATAGGCCACGCTTTGAGATGGTAGTATCAGTTTTTGTAAAATGGGTTGATGATAGGCCGCTTGAAATAAACGGAAGCTATAAGGACTACTATTTTGTAGCTGCATAAACTGCAACCAAGCATTTACTAGATGTTGGCGATCTTTCGGGTTCATTTGCTGAGCAAAAGGCACGGAAAGATTGGATTCAAGAACCGATGAGATAGTCTGTAAAATAGCTAAAAATTCTGCATGTCGTTTGCCATACAGCCCATAGGGCCATTCTGCATCGACTGAAATTTTGGGGGTTTGATCAATATGCAAATAGGCTTTGATATGATCTGCAAATTGTCCATATTTGAGACCATGCATGGTGGTGGTTGCACCCATGGAATAGGCAATGACAGTCAATTGTTCATAACCTAGTTGTTTAACCAAACACTCAATATCGCGCCAATGACTGGAAATGGTATCTAAAGCTGGAATTGCACAGTGTTTGGAACCGCCAAAACCACGCCAATCCGGAATAATAAATTTAAAATTTTTACGTTGTGAATATAAAAAAGGATGCCATTGCCAGCTTTGCATACCTAGACCTGAAAGTACTAAGACGGGGTGACCTTGACCATATTCCCGGACAAATAATTGTGCGCCATCGGGCATTGTGTGGTGGGTCATGCGTTGATCCTTTTTAATGTTTTTATTTTAATGTTCAAATTTATGCAATTGTGGAATGATAGTTTCCAGCCATTTAATCCAACCGATTTCCAAGTCAATACCGAGTTGTAAAATCATTTTATGAATATAGAGGGTACGGTCATCATCTTTTGCATGTGCAAAGTCTTTGGCAAAAATACTTTGATAAATATTCAATTTTTCTTTATGCAGTTCAAGATGGCGTTCTAATTCGGGAAGTACAGCATTAGTTCCCAGTTGCGCTTCTGCACGCAGACGTACCATGAGTTCTTCACGCAACTGTGCCGGTGGGCTTTGTTCAACCATCCAACTTGCCAATTCAGTTCTACCTAATTGTTCCACCTGATAGGTTTTTTTACGGCTATTGCTGCTGTCATCTTCAATCGGGCTAATCCAGCCTTTTTGATGCATACCACTCAGTTCTCGGTAGATTTGTTGATGAGTCGCATTCCAAAAGAAGCCCATAGAGCGGTCAAAACGTCGAGCAAGGTCAATGCCTGTACTCGGTTTTTCCAGCAAACTCGTGAGTAAAACATGGGCTAAAGACATATACGCCTCAGTCATAGAAAATTTCTGTGTTTTATTATGCAACATGTTGCATAAAAATCAATTCTCGAATATAAAATAGTGCAACAAATTGCATAAGTGGCGTGTTTTAGACTATTTGAAACATAGCATTTACAAGAGCACATCATAAAAATAGCCAGCTTTTTCAGCACGCTAAGGAGAGAAAATGTCAAATTATCCAAATTTATTGGCACCACTGGACTTGGGTTTTACCACACTAAAAAACCGAGTGTTGATGGGGTCTATGCATATTGGACTTGAAGAAGCACCAGGTGGCTATGAACGGATGGCTGCCTTTTATGCAGAGCGTGCAAAAGGTGGTGTGGCCTTAATCGTGACTGGCGGTATTTCTCCCAATGATGATGGTGTGACCTTTGCCGGTGGCTCAAAACTGGATTCATTAGAAGAAGCTGAAAAACATAAAATTATTACCCAAGCGGTACATGAAGCTGGCGGTAAAATTGCCATGCAGATTTTACATACCGGTCGATATTCATATCAAGCAGATATCGTCGCACCTTCTGCAATTCAGGCACCGATTAATCCAGTCAAACCACATGCCTTAACCACATCAGAAGTTGAACGCACAATCAATGATTTTGCGCGATGCGCACAACTTGCTCAAACAGCGGGTTACGATGGTGTGGAAATCATGGGGTCTGAAGGCTATCTGATCAATGAATTTATTGCAGCACGAACCAACCATCGTGATGATGAGTGGGGCGGGAGTTATGAAAATCGTATTCGTTTTCCTTTAGAGATTGTGCGCCGTACCCGCGAATTAGTCGGTGAAAATTTTATTATTATTTATCGCCTGTCGATGTTGGATTTGGTTGATGGTGGATCGACATTTGAAGAAGTGGTTCAACTGGCAAAAGCGATTGAAAAAGCCGGTGCAACGATTATCAATACTGGCATTGGTTGGCATGAAGCGCGTATTCCAACCATTGCCACCAAAGTGCCGCGTGCAGCCTTTACTTGGGTCACGGAAAAATTAAAAGGCGAAGTCAAAGTTCCTTTAATTACCTCGAACCGGATTAATACCCCTGAAATGGCTGAGCATGTGTTGGCATCTGGTCATGCCGATATGGTATCGATGGCGCGTCCAATGTTGGCCGATCCTTTCTTTGTGGAAAAAGCGGAGCAAGGCCGTAGCGATGAAATTAATACCTGTATTGGTTGTAACCAAGCTTGCCTCGATCATATTTTCTCAATGAAAATTGCCACGTGTTTGGTGAACCCGCAAGCATGTTATGAAACTGAGCTTATTTTTAAACAATCTGCAACCGAGAAAAATATTGCGGTGATTGGTGCAGGGCCTGCGGGTTTGAGTTTTGCGATCTATGCGGCAGAGCGTGGCCATAAAGTTACGGTTTATGAAGCATCCAACCAAATTGGTGGTCAGTTTAATATTGCCAAGACCGTACCGGGTAAAGAAGAATTTTACGAAACTATTCGTTATTTCAAACGTAAAATTGAACTTTTGCCACAAATTAAATTGGTATTGAATCACACGGCAACCTATGAGGAACTAGCGAACTCATCCTTTGACGATGTTGTGGTGGCGACAGGAGTGACACCGCGTCAACTGCATATTGACGGTATTGATCATCCTAAAGTATTGAGCTATTTACAAGTGTTGAAAGAGCGCCAACCAGTTGGAAAACGTGTCGCAATTATTGGTGCAGGCGGGATTGGTTTTGATACGGCGGAATATCTGACCCATGAAGGCGAAAGTGGTAGTTTAAACCCAGAAAAATTCTATGATGAATGGGGCATTGATACAACTTATGCACAAGTCGGTGGATTGAAACATCCTGATGTAGAAACGCCATCACGTGAAGTGTATTTATTACAACGTAAGGCAAAATCAGTCGGTTCAAGTTTGGGTAAAACCACAGGCTGGATTCATCGTACAGGTTTAAAACATCGTGATGTAAAAATGATTGCAGGTGCAAGTTACGACAAAATTGATGACCAAGGCTTACACATTACTGTTGACGGTCAGACACGTGTGCTTGAAGTCGATAATGTCGTTATTTGTGCAGGTCAGGAAGAATACACCGCGATGTATGAACAACTGAAGTTAGATGGCAAAAATGTACATTTGATTGGCGGTGCCAAAGAGGCCGGTGAGTTGGATGCAAAACGTGCCATTCGTCAAGGTGCAGAGTTAGCTGCAGTAATTTAATCATTCTTCTATTTGCGATTACAGCTACATTCAATTTGCGCTGTGGCTGTAAAGTTTCCTCTTTCTTTGGGAGAGGAATGAGGAGAGGGTGAGTTTTAATACAGTAATAAGGAGATAAAAACGACCATGGAAAAGACCAAAGCAGCCATCCAAAAATGGCATCAGATGTTAGATAGCCGTGATATGAGCATCTTAGATGAATTGCTCGCAGACAATGTGGTGTTTCGCTCACCAGTGGCGTATAACCCTTATCCGGGAAAACCTGTTGTGACTTTTATTTTGACCAATGTGGCGCAAATATTTGAAAATTTTTGCTATCACCGTGAATTTTATAGCGAAGATGGTTTAAGTGTTGTGTTGGAGTTTTCAGCCAATGTCGGCGAGAAGAAACTCAAAGGCATTGATATGATTCAATTCAATGCAGATGGTCAAATCATCGATTTTGAAGTGATGCTACGCCCAAAGAGTGGCTTGGAAGCATTGGCAGTAAAAATGGGTGAGCGTTTCGCAGCATATCAACCGGCTTAAAATATTGGGCTATTTTTGAAACTTTTTGATGGTGACCACTGTTTTTGTTTGATGTTTAATTTTAATAAGTCACTTGCATAGGCCTTACGAATGAATCCAATTTTAGGAAAATGTCGTGAAATTGCACTTGGTGTTTTAGATTACACGACTGGCGCTGAACAGCCTCATCTGTATTTTAATCCAGAAGGACAAATGGTCGATGTACTGTCAAAATTAAAACAATTACATCAAAAATATCGTCCTACGCCGTGGTTATCCAATAATCATGTGCATCTGTTGTATTTTGATGTCATTAAAAAGCGCACCATCAAACTCGAATATGACGCCATTGAGCAACTGACCATGGCCGATGGTGGTGTGACCGCCATTGCGTGGTTGGGTTTGGACTTACCAGAACATGTGCCAACCATTGTTTTAATGCATACTATTACAGGTTCACCTGAAAGTATGCGTGAGTTGGTGCGTGACTTAAATCAATATACTGGTTGGCGAATTGCGCTGTGCTTGAGGCGTGGACATGGTGATTTGCCAATGCCTGTACCGCAAATCAATCTCTTTGGCTCACCGCAAGATTTGCGCGAACAAATTTTTTATATTCAGCAGAAATTTCCAAAATCTGAACTGTATGGTGTGGGGTCTTCTGCTGGCACAGGCTTGTTGGTACGTTATCTCGGGGAAGAAGGTGCAGCAACGCCATTGAAAGCCGCATTTGCACTTTGTCCCGGATATGACACTGAGCTGGGCTTTAAAAATGTCCATCCTTTTTATAGCAAAATGATGACGAAAAAGTTATTTCAACGCTTTGTCGAACCTTATCCGTCGACTTGGGAAAAAACCGAGTCCTTGTTTAAAGTGCTGCAAAGTAAGGATTTAGCACAATTTGAACGTGCATATTTTCAAATGGCCGGTTATGCCGACTATGAAAGTTATGCCAAAGCCACTAATCCGATTTATGTGTTTGAAAATGTTAAAATTCCGTTGATGATTTTAAATGCAGAAGATGACCCTGTGTGTCATATAAAAAACTTCGAACCGTATAAAGTAAAAATTGCCCAAATGCCGAATGTGGTTGTGGTGACCACAAAAAAAGGCAGTCATTGTGGTTATTATGAAGGGGCCGTTGATACTCATTCATGGGCGGCAAAATTGATGTCAGACTTTTTGAAAATGTATAGCACACAATAATTTAAACGAATCATTTTCAAATTGAATAAAAAGCTTGTATTTATACGGGCTTTTTTGTTTTTGAAAACATACATTAAGGCTGTGAACAATAAGTCATGGTCTGTGGTTTAGGTTTTATGAGGAGCAATACCAATAGTGAGGTTGTTATATCGAAAAAAGGCTTGCTTAAAAATAGGGTAATTTGCAAAATATTATTGACGAATAATCAATAATTGAAAAATGAAATCAACTATCGAAGAACTGATCGCATTTGTCATCATTATAGATAGTGGTTCGATTGTCAAAGCGGCACACAAACCACTTCCGGTGTCAGTAGTGCCTTACAGCGTTTGGAAACCAAGTTTAATGTCACATTAATTGAACGAACGACAAGGAAGCTTAAACTGACTTATGAAGGGCAGCAGTTTTTGCCGAAAGCACGTAAAATTTTATTGGATCTGACGGAAGCAGAAGAAAGTCTGCAAAACACCGATACAGAGTTTTCAGGTCTGATTCGAATCGATTCTGCAACGCCGTTTGTGTTGCATGTGATTGTGCCGTTAATTGACGAATTTATGCAGCGTTATCCCAAGATTGATATAGAAATCACCAATCATGATCAGGTGATTGATTTACTTGAGCATAAAACCGATATCGCAATTCGCCTCGGAGAACTTGAGGATTCAACACTTCATGCTAAGTTGCTGTGTAAAAGTCGTCTCTATATTGTGGCAAGCCCTGAATATCTCAAAAAATATGGTACTCCACAGTCAGCACAGGAACTTGACCAACATACCTTGCTTGGTTTTAGTCGTCCTGCACATTTAAATACTTGGCCGATTCAGGTCAATGGTCAAGCATATAACTATCGCGGCAAAAATCAAATCTTCAAATGGAGAAGCAGTGCGTCAGTTGGCTTTACAAGGAGTAGGCATTGTTTGTCTGTCACGCTTTATGGTTGAACAAGATATACAGCAAGGGCGCTTAGAGGCTTTATTTGAAGACGAAATCCATATTCATGAACAAAAAATTCATGCGGTTTATTATCAACAAAACTATGTGCCGAAAAGGATTCGGTTATTTATTGATTATTTGGCTGAAAAATTAAAAGTCTATTTATAAGCTCAAAAATAGCGTGATTTTATTTTAAAGTTGCAATAAAAAACCCAACAAAAGTTGGGATTTTTTTATTGCATGGTAGAACTAAAACGCGAATTTTAGTTTTCCAAAGCAGGAGTCGCAGCAGCAATTGCAGCAGCCACCGCATCATCTTCAGATTGTGATGATGGGTCTGAATTGTGTTTTGGTTGAGCAGGTTTTTCAGCTTTAGGCGTTTCAGCTTTAGGTGCTGGAGCAGCTGGTTCTGCTTGTGGTGCAGGCGTTGGTTCACGACGAATTTCAGTTGTTGTATTCGGTGTTTCTTCACGAATAACTTCAACATGTTCTGGAATTGTTTCTTCTACAATGACTTCTTGTTCTTCAACTGGCTCTAACTGAGTTAGTTCAGAAGTTGTAGTTTCAGATGCAGCAACTTCAACTTGTTCCTGTTCTTCTTCCTTTGGTGCTTCTTTCTTTACACATGCTGTAAGCAGTAGGCCTGCTGCGATTGCACCGCAGATTAAAAGTTTTTTATTCATAGTGACACAAAACAAAATAGCGTAGATTAGATCGCGATATTATAACAGCAAATAAGAATATGGAAATGATAAGAACTTGCGCTAAATTTTTATCGGAATTGCTGATAGAATAATCAATTGTTTATTGTTCTATGAATTGATGTGAATTGACTTTGCTTTCTTGGTACAAGGTAAAGTAAAATCGCACAACATTGTAGGCCAATTTAGGCTCCATTGTACGAGAAACTTAATGACCCATTTTATATTCGTCACTGGTGGTGTTGTATCATCACTAGGTAAAGGTATTTCAGCTGCTTCAGTTGCTGCACTTTTAGAAGCCCGTGGTTTAAAAGTAACCATGGTCAAAATGGATCCATATATTAATGTCGATCCTGGGACTATGAGCCCATTTCAGCACGGTGAAGTATTTGTCACAGAAGATGGTGCTGAAACTGACTTAGATTTGGGTTATTACGAGCGTTTCTTACGTCGTGCCAAAATGACCAAACTGAACAACTTTACTTCGGGTCGTGTGTACCAAGATGTTTTGAATAAAGAACGTCGCGGTGACTACCTCGGTGGTACAGTTCAGGTTATTCCACACATTACTGACAATATTAAAGAACGTGTACTTCGCGCTGGCGAAGGCTATGACGTTGCGATCGTTGAGATCGGCGGTACAGTAGGTGACATTGAATCTCTCCCATTCATGGAATCTGTACGTCAGTTAATGGTTGAACTTGGTCACAAGCGTACGATGCTTATGCACTTAACGTTACTCCCATACATTAAGTCTGCAGCTGAATTAAAAACTAAACCAACTCAGCACTCAGTAAAAGAACTTCTGTCTATCGGTATTCAGCCAGACATTTTGATCTGCCGTACTGAGCATGATGTTGATGCAGATACAACACGCAAAATTGCACTGTTCACTAACGTTGAAGCACGTGCAGTTGTGGTTTGTAAAGATGCACGCTCGATTTATCAAATTCCACGTACATTCTACGAACAAAACGTTGATGATTTAATTTGTGAACGTTTTGGCTATAACGATCTTCCTGAAGCTGATTTAACAGATTGGGATAATGTTGTAGAAGCATTACTTAACCCTGAATACACAGTACGTGTCGCAATGGTTGGTAAATACGTTGAACTTCCAGATGCTTACAAATCTGTAAACGAAGCACTTTTACATGCCGGCATTCAAAACCGTGTGAAAGTGCAAATCGACTACGTAAACGCTGAAGAGCTTGAAAGCCAAGATGTAGCAGAAGTATTGAAAGATGCAGATGCAATCTTAGTTCCGGGTGGTTTCGGTGAACGTGGTACAGAAGGTAAAATGAAAGCGATTCGTTTTGCACGTGAAAACGGTGTGCCTTTCCTTGGTATCTGTTTAGGTATGCAGCTTGCTGTAATCGAATACGCACGTAATGTTGCAGGTATTTCTGATGCGACTTCAACTGAATTTAACCGTTCTACAAAATCACCATTGATTGGTTTGATTACTGAATGGTTAGATGAGCGTGGTGAGGTTCAGCAACGTAATGCAGATTCTGACCTTGGCGGTACAATGCGTTTAGGTGCTCAAAAATCTGAATTGGTTGCAGGTACAAAAACTGCTGAAGTTTATGGTTCTGAAGAGATCATTGAACGTCATCGTCACCGTTACGAAATGAACAATCGCTATATTCCAGTGCTTGAAGAAAAAGGCATGAAGATTTCGGGTTATTCTCCAGTACAACGTCTTGTTGAAACTGTTGAAATTCCTGAACATCCTTGGTTTATTGCTGTACAATTCCACCCAGAATTTACAAGTTCACCGCGTGATGGACACCCATTATTTGCTGGCTTCATTGATGCTGCTAAAAAGCAGTACAAAAAAGCAAAATAATGCGTTTTGACTAAACCAGGAAGAGTTTAAATGTCGCAATTAAAACCACAGGAAATTGTACGTTTAGGCGATATACAAATGGCAAATCATTTGCCATTTGTACTATTCGGCGGAATGAATGTACTTGAATCTAAAGATCTTGCTTTTGAGATTGCTGAAACATACGTAGATATCTGCAAACGCCTAGATATTCCCTATGTATTTAAAGCTAGTTTTGATAAAGCCAATCGTTCAAGCTTGAACTCTTTTCGCGGCCCAGGCCTAGAAAAAGGGATTGAGTGGTTAGCTGACATTAAAAAACACTTTAATGTGCCGATTATTACTGACGTGCATGAGCCATACCAAGCGGCACCTGTGGCAGAAGTGGCGGATATTATCCAACTTCCAGCATTCTTAAGTCGTCAGACTGACCTTGTTGAAGCAATGGCGAAAACTGATGCCATTATCAATATCAAAAAAGCACAGTTCCTAGCGCCACACGAAATGCGTCATATTTTGCATAAGTGTTTAGAAGCGGGAAATGACAAACTGATTCTTTGTGAACGTGGTTCGGCATTTGGCTACAACAACTTAGTTGTAGACATGTTGGGCTTTGACATCATGAAGGAAATGAATGTTCCTGTGTTTTTTGATGTGACTCATGCGCTTCAAACACCAGGTGGTCGTGCAGATTCTGCTGGCGGACGTCGTGCGCAAATCACCACGCTTGCACGTGCGGGTATGGCAACTGGTTTAGCTGGTTTGTTCTTAGAAGCTCATCCTGACCCAGAAAAAGCCAAATGCGATGGCCCATGCGCACTTCGTATGTCACAGCTTGAACCATTCTTGGCACAGCTAAAAGAACTGGATACCTTAGTGAAAGGTTTCAGCAAGTTAGATACACATTAATTTGAAACACTTGATAGGTCATTTTTGGCCTATCTTATTATTAATCAACTGAGGAATTGTTCATGAGCCAAATCGTTGACATTCGTGCACGTGAAATTTTGGACTCTCGTGGTAACCCTACCATCGAAGCAGACGTAATCTTAGCCTCTGGCGTTGTAGGCCGTGCATGTGCACCATCTGGTGCTTCAACTGGTTCTCGTGAAGCTTTAGAACTTCGTGATGGCGATAAAGCACGTTACTTAGGTAAAGGCGTTAAAACTGCAGTAAATAACGTCAACACGCTTATTCGTGATGCGTTAATCGGTAAATCAGTATTCGAGCAAAAAGACATTGATAACACAATGATCGCGCTTGACGGTACTGAAAATAAAGAAAAATTAGGTGCTAACGCAACTTTGGCGGTTTCTCTTGCTGCTGCACGTGCTGCTGCTGATGAAAAGAAACAACCTCTTTTCCAATACATTGCAGACTTACGTGGTCAAACTATTTTGACTATGCCTGTACCAATGATGAACATCCTGAATGGTGGTTCACATGCAGACAATAACGTAGATATTCAAGAGTTTATGATTGAACCAGTTGGTTTTACTTCATTCTCTGAAGCATTACGTGCCGGTGCTGAAATCTTCCATTCTTTAAAGTCAGTTTTAAACAAAAAAGGTTTAAACACTGCTGTTGGTGATGAAGGTGGTTTCGCGCCTAACTTACGTTCAAACGAAGAAGCAATTACTGTAATTCTTTCTGCGATTGAGCAAACGGGTTACAAAGCAGGTTCTGACATCATGTTAGCACTTGACTGCGCATCTTCAGAATTCTATAAAGATGGTCAATACATCCTTGCAGGTGAAGGCAACAAAGCATTCACAAGCAACCAATTTGCTGACTACCTTGCAGGCCTTGCAAATCAATATCCAATCATCTCAATTGAAGATGGTCTGGACGAGTCGGATTGGGAAGGTTGGTCTTACCTGACTTCTATCCTTGGCGACAAAATCCAATTGGTTGGTGATGACTTGTTCGTTACAAATCCTAAGATTCTTCAACGTGGTATTGATGAGAAAGTTGGTAACTCGATCCTCATCAAATACAACCAAATTGGTACATTGACTGAAACTTTAGATGCAATCTATCTTGCGAAAGCAAATGGTTACACTACTGTAATTTCACACCGTTCTGGTGAAACAGAAGACTCTACCATTGCGGATCTTGCAGTAGGTACAGCAGCGGGACAAATCAAAACTGGTTCACTTTGCCGTTCTGATCGTGTAGCAAAATATAACCAATTACTTCGTATTGAAGAATTGACTCAAGCTGCATATCGCGGTAAAGCTGAGTTCAAAGGTTTGAACTAAGCAGATCATGCTCTCTATGTTAAATGTATTTGACTCCAAGGCGAGTAAAGCATTGTTGGGCCTTGCGATCTTTTTGATCGCAGGGTTTCAATATTTATATTGGTTCGGTGAAGGCGGTTATCATGACCACCAGCAACTGAGTCAAAAAATACAACAACAAGTCGAACTCAATGACGAATTAAAAGAACGAAACCGCGTACTTGCGGCCGAAGTGTATGACTTAAAAAATGGAGTAGAAGCCATTGAAGAGCATGCACGACTCGATTTAGGTTTGATTAAACCGCATGAGACATTTGTACAAATGAGTACCATTAGTACCCAGTACAAGCCTATATATATTGATCCAAACGCCAAAGTAGACCTACGTACCAATGAGTCAGCACCAGCAGAACTACCACCAGAACCTTAATTTGTGGGCCATTATTCCAGCTGCTGGTTCAGGAAGCCGATTTTCCAAAACTGAACTCAAACAATATCAAATGATTGCTGATCAGACCGTGCTTGAACATACGATTGCACGTCTGAACCAATTGCCATTAATGGGTTATGTACTCGCGATTGGTGAGCAAGATAATGTGGCAAAAACACTACGATTTGCCCAAGCTGAAAAATCTCATTTTTGTTTGGGTGGTGCAGAACGGGTAAATTCAGTTTTAAATGCACTCAACTATCTTTCTGAAATTGCCCATGATGATGATTGGGTGTTGGTGCATGATGCAGCGCGACCATGTGTTAGCAAAGAGAATCTTGAAGATTTAGTTGAAACTTCACTTTGTTCCCAACAAAGCGCAATCTTGGCTATTCCGGTGCGTGATACCTTAAAACGTGTGGAAAATTCGTCTCAAATTTCTGTAACAGTGGATCGTTCAACCTTATGGCAAGCGCAAACACCGCAGATGGCAAAACTTGGTGTGCTGAAAAAAGCCATTGAAACAGCACTTGCGGAAAATGTCACAATTACCGATGAAGCCAGTGCTTTAGAATATATCGGTGAATCTGTGCAAGTGGTGCAGGGACGCTCTGATAATATTAAAATCACCTATCCAGATGATCTGGAATTGGCTCGACTCATTTTGGCTTCTCAGAGCAATTAATTTTTTGCTATTTCATGGAATATTTAAGTGACAGTGATTCTTTCGCTGTCGCTTTAATCTATAATTCTTCTATTCTTTTTTAGATCTGTTTCGCAATGATCCCTTCTCAACAGTATCGATTTTTACGTCAGTCATTACGTGATGGCCGGAGTATAAAACACGATTCTTCTCGATGGGCTAAACTTCATTTAGACCCGTGGTTACTTTGCTTTTTAGTGCTCAATGCAGTCTTGGGGCTAATGGTTGTGTATAGCGCAACAGCAGAAGATTCGGGAATGGTGCTACGCCAAGCCACCAGTTTTGGTGTCGGTTTTATTGTGATGCTGATTTGTGCGCAAATTCCACCCAAAGTTTACCAATCCATGAGTCCATATTTATATGGTTTGGGTATTTTGTTATTACTTCTGGTTTTGGCAGTTGGTGAAAAGCGTATGGGGGCGAAACGCTGGATTAGCTTGCCGGGTATCGGCAGTATGCAGCCGAGTGAGTTTATGAAATTTGCCATGCCGTTAATGATGGCATGGTATTTTGCGCGCAAACCATTTCCACCGAAATTTTTACAAATTGTCGGGGCGTTAATTTTATTATTGATTCCATTTGCATTAGTCGCTTTACAGCCTGACTTAAATATCGGTTTAATTATCCCAGGGATATTTGTCCTATTTTTAAGCGGTATGTCTTGGCGTTTAATTTTGGGTGCATTCGTGGCTTTTGCTGTAGCTGCGCCTGTATTGTGGATGTTCTTTTTGCAGGAATATCAGAAAAAACGTGTACTGACTTTATTTGACCCTGAGTCAGATGCACTGGGTGCGGGCTGGAATATTATCCAGTCGAAAATTGCCATTGGTTCGGGTGGTTGGACAGGTAAGGGTTATACCGAAGGAACGCAATCACATTTGGGTTATTTACCAGAACATCATACTGACTTCATTATGTCGACCTATGCTGAAGAGTTTGGCTTTATTGGGGTATTTCTTCTATTTAGCTTATTTACGGCCATTATTATTCGTTGTTTGATAATTGGTCTCAATTGCTTCCATAATTTTGGTCGTTTGTATGCGGGGGCAACAGGTCTTACATTCTTCTTCTTCGTATTTTTAAACTCGGGAATGGTGAGTGGTATTTTGCCGGTAACAGGTGACCCATTACCGCTGATGAGTTATGGGGGAACGGCCGTGATTGCAATGCTTGCCGGGATGGGTATTGTGATGTCGATACATACGCATCGTTAAATTTAAAAAAGCTGGATCAATTCCAGCTTTTTTTATATTTTAATTTTTGGCATTTAAAAATGGAAGCTCATATTGACTGATATTTTTCGTGATTCTGAATCGATGATGGATGAGCTATATAATGAGTTGAATCATTCAGCATTTATCGGTGGAGTGCAGCGACTTGATTTGGTCTATGAATGTTGTGAATTATCCATGGAGCATGGTGAAGCCATTTTACAACTGTTGGAAACTCGCCAAGATATATCGGCACTCGCATTATTTCGAATTCAGTTTGAAGCTGTGGTGAGGCATATTGGTTGCTAATGGTGGCTTCTAATGTGGAAATTCAGAAATTTGAAATTCAACGAGAAGAAGAGTTACTTCAGAATGTGAAAATTCCTACCGCAGCTGAAATGATTGCAAAATTAGAAAATGTGGTAGAAATTAAGCATATTGTTGAAATGTTTAAATCGTTTCAGTTCTATTCATTAAAGCATTTGCATTCGATTGTGCATACTGGTCGAAACTCATTAATTCAACGAAAAGTTGGGTTGGTGGATACTGAACGCATAGTAATAGTGAAGCAAGTCAATGGATTTATTGTGATGGCAGCTCAAATTTTACTAAGACATGCAGCTAAAGAAAAATATATTCATCATATCCATAAAAAATTTAGAAACTGTTTTCAAATGCAAGACGATATTACAGCAGCACAAAAAGCCGAAATTGATCGTAAATATAAAAAAGCCCTCATAAAATGAGGGCTTTTATTTTATCCAGCTTTTAGGTCATGAACCATGTGTAATAGCCCCAAAGCATCAGTGGCCATGCAAGAAGAGGGCTAAATAGCCATTTCCAGAACCAATGACGTGGAGCAAAACCCACACCATGGACAAAACCACCAGAAATACCAATCATGATGAACATGAGGGCGCGATGGCTATATCCACCATTGTCATCGAGCATTGCGGCTGGATGAACAAGTAACACGGCTGCCAAGGGAAAAGCTAACAGGCAGGAAATGACCATCGCAAACTTATTTGGTTTCTTTTCTACAAGTGGTTTTTCTACAGCAGCATCCGTCATTTGTTATTCCTCATCTAGATCTTGATGATGTTCAATGTAGAGGGCACTTAGTACACCCGCAAAACATGCCATCAAAATACCGAGAATCCAAGCAAAATACCACATCGTTTTTCTCCTTAGACACAGCCTTAGTATAGGCTGTGTGAATTCTCTTCAATATGTTCACTAGTTACCACGCCCCACATCTTGTAGTAACACCAAGTTGTGTAGCAAAGAATTGTCGGTACGAAAATACATGCAGCAACTGTCATTACTGTCAGTGTATTTTTACTAGATACCGCATCCCACATTGTTAAACTAACAGTTGGGTTGATGCTTGAAGGCATAAGGAAAGGGAACAGTGCAAAACCAGCAGTAAGGATTGCGCCTGTAACCGCCAAGCTTGAGCCTAGGAAGCTGAAACCTGCTTTGCCTTTACCTGCTGCAAGGATGATGATTAATGCACCTAAAATTGCCATGATTGGAGCAATCATCGTAATTGGGTAAGTGCTGTAGTTATTCATCCAACCTGGGTTAGCATTGGTGATCACTTCTTTCGCTAATGGGTTAGCCACGCCATTTGTGTCAAATGGTTGAGCTAATGTGTAGCCTTGAATATTACCGAAGTATAACCAAGCGCCTGCAAGTAAGAAGCACACTAAGAACACGATACCCATAATTTGAGTCGCTTTCGCAGAGCGTGCGCGTAGGTCACCATCAGTACGGAGCATAAGCCATGCACCACCGTGTGCGCAAAGCATTGAAAGACTCACAATACCACAGACTAAAGCGAATGGGTTAAGCAGCGCAAAGAAGCTACCTGTATAAGTTGAGCGAACAGTTTCATCCATTGTGAATGGTACGCCAAGGAACATATTGCCGAAAGCGACACCAAAAACTAATGCGGGAACTGCACCGCCAATTGCTAGACCCCAGTCCCAAGAATTACGCCATTTGGTATTCTCAAGTTTAGAACGGTAGTCAAAACCTACCGGACGTAGGAAGAGTGCGAAAAGAACCAGTAACAGTGCCCAGTACATGCCTGAGAATGCAGTTGCATAAACCATAGGCCATGCAGCAAAGAGTGCACCACCAGCAGTAATAAACCAAACTTGGTTCCCGTCCCAGTGTGGGGCAATCGTATTGATTGCCGCACGACGTTCTGAGTCTTTTTTTCCTACGAATGGCATGATTGCCATTGAGCCCATATCGAAGCCATCGGTGAGGGCAAAGCCAATGAGTAATACACCCACAAGCACCCACCAGATTATTTTGAGTAATTCATATTCGATCATGCTTGAGACTCCTCATTTGCCTTTTTTGCAGCTTCAAGTTTTTCAAAATGGTATTTACCAGTGTGAAGTGAGCTTGGGCCAAGACGTGAGAATTTGATCATTAAATACATTTCAATGATAAGAAGTACAGTATAGAACGCGGCCAATGCAAGGATTGAACCCCATACATCACCAGTGCTTAAGCTAGAAGCTGAAAGGTGAGTTGGTAGGACTTCACCAATAGTCCATGGTTGACGGCCAACTTCAGCAACATACCAACCTGTTTGAGCAGCAATCCAAGGGAGTGGAAGTGCAAACAAGGCAAATTTCAATAACCATGGTTTGTTTTCAGCATTGCGTTTACCTACAGCAAATGTTGCAAGTACGAATAACAGTAGCATTAAGAAACCAGAAGCGACCATTGCACGGAATGCCCAGAACAAACTTGGAACGTGCGGAATAGTGTCTTTCGCAGCGGCTTTAATTTGCGCGTCAGATGCATCAACTACGTTGTCAGTGTATTTCTTAAGCAATAAGCCGTAGCCCAAATCTTTTTGTGATTCAGCAAATGCGGCTTTTAATTCAGGAGAAGTATCGCCTGCACGGAGTTTTTCTAACTGAGAGTATGCAACCATACCGTTACGAATACGTTCTTCATGTTGAACGATCAGGTCTTTAATACCTGTCACTTCTTTGGTTGTTGAACGTGTTGCAATGATACCCATCACATAAGGAATTTTGATGGCATAGTCGGTAGACATGGTTTCTTTGTTTGGAATACCAAATAAAGTAAACGGTGCTGGTGCAGGGTGAGTATCCCATTCTGCTTCAATTGCAGCGAGTTTTGTTTTTTGAACGTCGCCAATTTCGTAACCAGATTCGTCACCCAGTAAAATTACTGAAAGTGTAGACGCTAAACCAAAGATTGCAGCGATGGCGAAAGAGCGACGCGCAAATGGTAAATCACGTTTTTTCAGTAAGTAGTAACTTGAAATAGCAAGTACGAAAATTGCGCCAGTTACATAGCCCGCAGAAACGGTATGGACAAATTTAACCTGAGCAACAGGGTTGAAAATGAGTGCACCAAAGTCCACCATTTCCATACGCATGGTTTCATAGTTAAATGCAGAACCAACAGGGTTTTGCATCCAGCCGTTTGCAACCAAAATCCATAAGGCTGACATATTCGAACCGAGTGCTACTAGCCAAGTCACAGCCAAGTGCTGAACTTTAGATAACCGATCCCAGCCGAAGAAGAATAAACCAATAAAAGTTGATTCGAGGAAGAATGCCATTAAACCTTCAATGGCCAATGGAGCACCGAAAATATCACCGACATAGTGTGAGTAATATGCCCAGTTAGTACCGAACTGAAATTCCATGGTCAAACCGGTAGTAACACCTAATGCGAAGTTGATACCGAAGAGTTTTCCCCAGAATTTAGTCATGTCTTTATAAATTTCTTTACCTGAAATCACATACGTGGTTTCCATAATGGCAAGAATAAAAGCCAGACCTAAAGTCAGTGGAACAAAAATAAAGTGATACATCGCGGTCATTGCAAATTGGAACCGCGAAAGATCGACCACGCTTTCAGAAATCATCAACGTGTCTCCTTGATTTGAGAAGGACTGCCAGCAATATGCTCGGCAACTTGATTGTCAAAATTTTTGGGAATAGTTGGGGCGTCGAACCAGATGTTCTTAATGATCATTAAAAGAATGACTTTAATTATTAGAATTGCAGTTATTTCTTTGACCACACGACGATTTAAATCTTTGAAGGTTAAGCTCATTGAGACAAGCCTATTTCTTGAAGTTGATTTATATTATTAACAAAACTACACAAAAAGGAAATAGCTATAACAGTTAAAATAAAAATATATTATTAACTTAAGTTAAAACAATATCTTATGAATTTAAATAGTTAAAAAATAAACTAATTTTACGTGAAAAATATCCGAGTAAAATACTTGTATATAAATGATATATTCTGACTGATTTAGTCATATTTTATTGGAAAATTAATCCCGACTAAATTACTTATATTTACTTAAAATGAACATCTAATTAATATAAAGATACAATGGTATTAATACCAACTAATTTAGTCATGATTAATATGTCTTAATTTTTTACAGCTAGAACTTGAATAAAAATTATTCTAAGTTGCTGAAAAATATAAGGTAATATACATCACACTTTTTGGCTAAATTTGAAATATTTTGCATTTAATAAATTTTCTCAATAAAAAAGACATACCAAGGTATGTCTTTTGTCTTTTATTTTGGATTAGCTTAGAAGTCGTAACGCAGACCGAGTGATAATGCAGTCGCATTTTCGTCGGCAACGCCACTGATACCATTGCCAAAGCTGCGACCTTCTTTCCAAGGATTAAGTTTTGAATTTTTGTCGTTAATTACAGTTGCTAAGTTGCCGTATACCCGTAGGGTGCTGTCCAATTTGTGTTCGACACCTACACCAACTAAGCTTGCATTTGCGTCATCTGCATCTACATCACGGTAGAAATATTCACCGCGTACAGAAGTTTTAGGTGTTACTTTGTATTCGCCAGCTACACCAAAGACTTGAGCATCTGGGTTTGCCGTATCATTATCGTGTTTTGCAATTTGATATAACGCACCTAAGTTAAATGCTTCGGTGAGTTTGTATGCACCTGCAATACGGAAGGCATCGCGGCCTGCACTGCCAGCAGCATTTGCAGCATTTGCAGCATTTTCGTCATATTTTTCATATGCCGCAGCAAAGTCGATCGGACCTTCTTTGTAGGTTAAAGCTAAGTCATAAGCTTTGTTGTCGTCTTTGCCCTCTTTTACACCTTCTGCAGGAGGAGTGGTGGTAGCATCAACACGTCCGATATTGGTGCCTGAGTGCATAGATATTGCAGCGAGGACGTTAAAGCCGCCACCAAATTTTGGTGATTTATATTCGATGGTGTTTTCGTTACGTTCATCAAATTTTAAGTTGCCTACGCGAGTTACGTTACGTACGTCACCGACCATATCACCGAAGAAGTTAACTGGACCACGTGCAACTTTGAATGGGCTATCGAAGCGACCTACACGTGCTTGACCATAAGTACCGCTTTTTAAGCCAACAAATGTATCACGTGTTGAAAAATCTACACCTTTGCTGTCTTGGCTACCGCTGGCAAAGTTTACTTCTTGTTCTATTTGCGCAAATACGTTTAAGTCATCATTGATTTTTTGGTCTACTTTGAAGCCTAAGCGTGAAGAGTTAGAAGAAAGCCCAACTTCGTTGTAATCTTTACCATCATCAAGATAGTCAAGAGAGACATGTGCACGGCCATAAATTTTTACATCTGCAGCAGATGCCATCATAGGTGTAAGAATTGTTGCCCCGATTGCTAATGCACATAGAGTTTTTTTCATTTGAAGCTCCAAAAGACTTTTCCAGTCATATCAATACGTTTTATCAGTAGCTTGGCTAGAAATAATTTCGCTATCTAATGGCGCTAAGTATTCATTACAAATAAGACAGTTCTATTAAGGAAATATTTCAAATCCATGAAATGTGCTAGGAGAAAATTGAAAAATTATTTTTAAAAAGATAATAAATTACAATAATATAAATTATAGTTTTTCTTGGGAAATTAAAATTTTAATAAAGAAATTATTTGGCTGAGACACAAAAAATGGAGCCGAAGCTCCATTTATAACAAATTAAAATTCGTGTGAATTTTAAAGTGCAGCTTTAATTTTTTCACCAATTGCTTTGATTTTTTCCATATCACCCAGTTGAGCGGCATGCTTACCTAACTCATGTACTGATGTTGGGATAAGATGGAAATGAACATGCGGAACGGTTTGGCCCGCAGCTGCGCCAGAAAGCTGCATTAAGACAATACCTTTCACATCCAAAGCTTTTTCCATTGCTTTCGCAACTTTTTGCACAACTTGAATGGTATAGGCAGCAGCTTCAGGATCTAAATCAAGCAGGGTTAAAGCAGGAGTTTTTGGAATGACTAGGGTATGACCTTCAGCCTGAGGCATTACATCCATAAATGCGAGAACTTGCTCGTCTTCATAAACTTTAAATGCTGGAAGTTCGCCACGTAAAATACGTGCAAAAATATTTTGATCATCATAAGTCATTGCTAAATTCCTTGAGCTAAACTGAATCGTAATTATTTACAGTTCAATTCTTTCTGACGTTCTTTGATGGCGTCAAGTCGTTGTTGCTCTTTTTCTGAAAATTTAGGCTTAGTTGTGTAGCAATTGTCATTGCCAAACTTCGCTTTCGCTTCAGGATCTTTAAAGCAGAAACCTTTTGATGCATAAATCACATCATGGTCATTTTTCAACTTTTGGCATTCTTGCTCAGATGCTAAAACAGTAGTAGAAGCCCCGATTAAAGTTACAGCACCTAGCAAAGTTGCGAGGGTAAATTTGTTCATGAGAGTTTCCTCTGTCATTTGTAACAAGGTGTGTTGTCACACTACAATACAATATGATGGTTATTTATCTTTATTCAATGGCGAGTTATTACTCAATTATAATTTTACTCCATTTTTCATACAGATGGATAGCAGTTGAAAAATCACTATTTTCTTCTGCTAAATCACTAGCGGCCTGAATTAAGTTTTGCGTGAGCGAAAGGACTGGCGCAGAAAGTTTGGCTTGTCGTACTAGATCAACTGCAATACCTGTATCTTTTGCAAGTAATGGAAGGGCAAAGGTTAATGGGAAACTACGATTTAAAATACGCTGTGGTAATACCGTTTCAGTAACCATACTTTTACCACTTGAGGCATTGATACAATCCAGTGCTTCATTGAGATTCACACCATGGGCTTTCAACGTGGTGAAGCCTTCAGCCACGGCACAAAGATTTACAGCCATTAACATGTTATTTACAGCTTTTACAGCAAATCCTGCGCCAGAGTCACCCACATGTTTGATCAGTTTCCCGAAGGTTTGAATTGCAGGTAGGGCACGTTCAAATGCTGTAGCATCACCGCCAATCATTACAGTTAGCGTGCCATTTTCAGCGCCAATGGTCTGACCGCTTACAGGCGCATCTAAGAAATCAACCTCTTGTTGTTTTAAGGCAAGGGCAAGCTTTTTCGCGGATTCAGGTACGCCACTGGTACAGTCTATCCATACCGAACCTGCTTTGAGGTGGACATTAGCGATGAGGTTTTCAACATCTTGGCTTGTTGGCAAGCATGAAAAAATGATATCGGCTTGAACAGCTTGTGCTAAATCGACAGCCAACGTGCCATATTCGGCAGCATGTTGCTCAGCTTTGGCAAAATTACGATTCCAGACATAGACTGTATCGAATTGTTTAGGTAAATGCGCCGCCATGCGATAACCCATTGCGCCCAATCCGATAAATGCAACTGACTGAATCATAACTACCCTCTAAATATTGTCATGTAATAAATTTGATCGTTGTATTAACCACGTGGTCATTTTTGGCCAAAATAAGTTGGCACTTTTTTGACTCGACATCAGGCCGAGATGACCGCCGGGGATTAAAGTAAACGTGACATCTGTACTGCTTGTCAATTCGCTTAAAGGACGTGCTGCATCGGCCGTCACGATCTGATCGGTTGCACCTGCACCAATGAGTAGGGAGCAAGTAATCGCTTTAAGCTGTATTTGTTGGCCTTTGAGTTGGATAGAACCCTGCTTCAATGGGTTCTGTAGCCAAACGTTCAGCACCATGTCTTGGTTAATGCCACCAGGGTAGTCAATCATGTGATTAAGGAAATTGCCCATCGTGGCATGTTCGTACACATCATGCGCATTATCCAGATTCATCAGGAACTGCTTTTGACTTTTAAACCAACCGATCGGATCAATAATTTTAAAACCAAGTGCATTAATCGGGCCGGGAGTATGAATGAAATATTTAGGAATTTTGCCTTCATACAATGTATTTCTAAGATTTTTATTGCGGGCAATCAGTCGATTGGTTTTTTCAAATAAAGCGCCCATACGACCAGAGGCATAGCTGTCGATGGGTGCACCCATGACCATTAAATTTTTCACATGTTCAGGTTGATGTAGTGCGGTATAGAGCGCGACGAATACACCAGCCATACTCCAGCCGTGCAGTGAAATATAACGACTGCCCGAATGTTCACAGATTTGATCAATACAATGCGGAATAACATCATCAATAAATGACATGAAATTGAGGAAACGGTCTTGGTATTTGAACTTTCCCCATTCCAGTAAATACACATCAAAACCACTATGTTGAAAATGCTTGACCAAAGAACGGTAAGGATAAAGGTCATAAATCGACATATTGATGGCCAGTGGCGCAACAAAGACTAAGGGTTCTTTGTATTTACGCTCAGGAGAGGCATAAAACCTGACTTTGGCATGTTTGTATTCAGTAATGACTTCATAAGGCGTCGATTGTGAAAGTATCAGCGATTTTGCATTAAACATGCGTGCAGATAGATGTTTAATTTTTTTTTGTTGGACTTTAAGTTTTTGTTTGAATGGGTGCATAACTGTCAATTGCCTGAGTCCTTGGAGGATTGATCGAAGTCTAAGCGATATTTGCGTATTATGCCTTGACCTTAAATAGCTTAGACGCTCAAAATATTGGCAATTCTTCACAAAAGGCAGTCCGTGAGACTGAGTAATGCAGATGAGCCCGCAAGACGATTTAGAATACCAATTAGATACTTTAGCAATTCGTACAGGTCATGACCGCACTTTTGAAGGCGAGCACAGTGAACCAATTTTCTTAACATCGTCTTTTGTTTGTGAAAGCGCAGCAGATGCAGCGGCAAAATTTTCAGGACAAATTGAAGGAAATACTTACTCACGCTATACCAATCCAACGGTACATACTTTTGAAAAGCGTTTAGCGATTCTAGATGGTGCTGAGCGTGCAATCGCCACAAGTTCAGGTATGGCGGCTGTGCATGCCGTGACTTTGGCGTATTTGAAATCTGGCGACCATGTGGTGTGTTCACGTGCAGTATTTGGCTCAATTATTTCGTTATTTGAAAAATATGTTGTCAAATTTGGCGTGGACGTAACTTTTGTTGATTTGGAAGATTTAGATGCTTGGGAACAAGCGATCCGTCCAACAACTCGTCTTTTATTCATCGAAACGCCATCTAACCCATTGGCTCAAGTGGGTGATATGCAAGCGATTGCAGACATTGCACATGCGCATGGCGCTTTATTTGCAGTGGATAACACCTTCTGTACACCTGTATTACAACAGCCAATCAAATTTGGCGCAGACTTAATTATCTACTCATCAACGAAATATATTGATGGCCAAGGTCGTGCACTCGGTGGAGCGGTAGTTGGTAATCACAAACTGCTTGAAGAAATTAATGGTGTGATTCGTACATTGGGTAACTCAATGAGTCCATTCAATGCATGGGTATTCTTAAAAGGCTTAGAAACTTTAAGTTTACGGATGAAAGCACATTGTGAAAGTGCACAAAAATTAGCTGAATGGCTAGATGCACATCCAAAAGTGGAAAAAGTGTATTATGCCGGTTTACCTAATCATGCAGGGCATGAACTGGCGAAGAAACAGCAAAAAGGCTTTGGTGGTGTGGTTTCGTTTGTGGTGAAAGGTGAGCGCGAAGGTGCGTGGACTGTGATCGACAATACACGTTTCCTTTCAATCACCAGTAACTTGGGTGATGTGAAATCGACGATTACGCATCCAGCGACGACTTCACATGGCAGAATGGCCGCTGAAGCGAAAAAAGCAGCAGGTATTAGCGAAGGTTTAATTCGTGTATCTGTTGGTTTAGAAGATATTAATGATATTATTCGCGATCTTTCACGCGGTTTAGATCTTATCTAAAGTGAACTCATCAGATTTGTTCGGAGATTTTTTATGAACATTAATATGCTCATGCAGCAAGCTCAACGCATGCAAAAAGAAGTTGAGAGCAACATTAAAAAAGCCAAGGAAGAGCTTGCGCAAGTCGAAGTTCATGCTGAGGCGGGCGGTGGTCTTGTTAAAGTAACCATGACTGCGCGTAATGTAGTGAAACGTATCGAAATCAATCCTGAATTACTTCAAGATGATGCAGATATGATTGAAGACTTAATTGCAGCAGCAATGAATGATGCAGCACGCCAAGCAGAGGCAATTTCAGAAGAAAGAATGAAATCTGCGAACTCTGGTATGGGTCTTCCACCAGGCCTTTCAGGTTTATTCTAAGGAATATACGGAATGTTTAGTGATCGTTTTGATCAACTTGTACAAGCATTGCGTATTTTGCCAAGCGTTGGGCCAAAGTCGGCTCAGCGCATGGCACTGCACTTGATTATGAAAAATAGGGAAGGTGCAATTGGTCTGGCACATGCTTTGACTGAGGCAACCAACTATATTCATGAGTGTTCAATTTGTCATTCTTTGACCGAAGATGAAGTCTGCAATATTTGTGTGTCATCTGAACGTGATGATCGCTTACTTTGTGTGGTTGAATCTCCCGCCGATGTCATGGCAATTGAGCAAAGTGGTAGCTTCCGAGGAAAGTATCATGTTTTGGGTGGGCATTTGTCGCCACTCGATGGGATTGGTCCAGACGAAATTGGTATTCCTTATCTCATTCAGCGCTTAAGCGATGGCAAGATACACGAAGTCATCTTGGCAACCAATGCAACGGTTGAGGGGCAAGCGACTGCGCATTATCTGGTAGAGGCAAGCAAACATTTACCGGTACAAATGACGCGTATTGCACAAGGTGTTCCGCAAGGTGGTGAACTTGAATATGTCGATAGTCATACCTTAAGTCAGGCCGTACATAACCGGATGCGGATGAAATAGGACAGGAGCGAAATCCGTTTCGCCTTGTTCATTTGGACTCTTTATTTATACTTAATAACGATTAATATGCTGTGATAATTCGTATAAAAAAGCGATATAACAGAAATAAATAACCAAAATACATTTTTTCATTATACAAAAAATTTATATATCAGTTAAAATGTGCTCACCGAGCATCTAATATTAGACTCAGCAAGTTATGTATCAATTTATTCAAAATCAATCAGATTTGGACCCTGTTTTAAATCTGATGAATCAGAGTTCCGTGTATGGACTCGACACCGAGTTTATAAAGGTAGATACCCTTTGGCCTAAACTCGGGCTATTCCAAATTAATGTGCAAGATCAGGTATATTTACTTGATGGTACAACCTTAGACTTATCTCAATTTTGGGATCGACTTTTTGCTGCGCAGCAAAATGTTTTTCATGCTTGTAGTGAAGATATTGATTTGATTTATCACTATGCACAGCAGAAGTCTTTGGAAAATGTCTTTGACACTCAAGTCGGCCTGTCTTTCTTGGGGCATGGTCTGCAGGTGAGCTATCAAAATGCGTTAAAAACCATGTTGAATGTGGAGATTGATAAAGATCAAACCCGTTCAGATTGGTTGGCGCGACCACTGAGCCCAGAGCAGATGATGTATGCAGCAAATGATGTACATTATTTAATGAATTTAAGTCAGACGATTCAAACCGAGCTGAATGCGAAAAGTTTATTAAATTGTGTGCTTGAAGACTGCAATAATTTGACTTATGAAATTGGGACAGAAACGCCAATTCATCAGCTCTATCATGATATTGGCAATTATCGTCATTCACGCCGTCAGCTTATGCAAATTCAGCAGCTTGCAGTGTGGCGTGAGCAAATGGTGAAAGCTTTAAATCAGCCACGTAGTTTTATTTTAAAAAATTCGACCATTATTGATTTGGTAGAAAAAAATCCAAAAAATAATTTTCAGCTCAGTTCAGTAAAAGATATTCGTGCCAATATTGTGCGTGAGCATGGTAAAACCATTTTAGACTTGTTGGCGTTTTTACCTGCACAGGCTGAATGGCCATTGCGTATGGCACGTCCGATTCGTCATTCATCTAGCGATATTGGTGAACGTGTTGATGCGGTTATTCAAAAAGCTGTTCTTGAAACCACCGTGCCCAAAGAAGTCTTGATGCGTAAAAAATGGTTAAATGCACTTTATCAACATGTGGTTTTTCATAATGACGAACAAGACTTACCGAATTATTTGCTGGGCTGGCGTTATGATCTGCTCACACGGCCTTTAATTGAAGTTTTGCATGCAGATGAAAGCTATTTGTCGGGTCAAATGAAAGTGATGGAATAGACCCGATTGATTAAAGATGTATCATTTATACAAATTCACGACTGATGCGTTAATAAACACTAATGTATCAGTCTTTTTTTTGATGTATCCTTTGCCTTGCGTTTTATGAGTATTGATTCAATTATGTTCTGTTCTATTTACAAATCGAGCAAAAAAGATGAAATGTATCTTTATATTGCCCGTCCTGAAGTTAACGAAAGCGAAACTGAAGTCGTTGTTGATCCACTTGAGGTGATGCCTGAAGTCTTACGTACAGCTTTCGGTCGTGCCACATTTGTAATGGATTTGGAGTTAAGCGAAGCACGTAAACTTGCACGTGTAAGTGTATTGCATGTGATTGATTCGATTTCAACGAAAGGGTTCTTTCTTCAAATGCCTCCAGAAGGTTTGATTGACCCAAATGCTGTTGAACCTGAAGGTTTACGTGGCGCATAAGAATAATTCAGGAGTTGTGAAATGGATGGTGTAGTAACTGTATTGGACTCAATTCCTGAAAGCAGTATTGCAATTACAGTCTACCTTGGCGGTGCTGTGATTGCGTTATTGTGTTGGTATGGCTTGATGAAGCGTGTACCGAAACCGTTTGGTGGAATTGGCTGGTTATTGGTTTTTGCCATTTTATTAACCCCAACGGTTTCTGAAGGCACAAATGCATCGATTGCACCAGCTATTTTTGGTTTGATTTTTGGGGTGTTAACCAAAGATCAGCCTTTGGTTTGGGCAAATTTATCACTGATTTTGTTTGTGGTAGGCATTGGTTTGGTGCTTGGTTATTTTTGGTCAAAATACGCTGCACAAAAACCTCAACATGTTGTTAGCAAGAAAAGTTCACCGCTTTAAATAAAAAAATAAGGTTATGTCATGTCTGTTGAAACTCAACAATTTTTTGGTACAGATCAATATATTGCTACGGATAGCTTAAAACTCGCAGTGAAAGCTGCACGTTCACTGCAAAAACCACTCTTGGTGAAAGGTGAGCCGGGTACAGGGAAAACACTTTTGGCAGAACAAGTGGCTGAAAGTTTGGGGCTCAAGCTGATTACGTGGCATATCAAATCAACCACCAAAGCACAGCAAGGTTTATATGAGTACGATGCTGTTTCGCGTTTACGTGATAGCCAGCTCGGTGATGATCGGGTTTATGACATCAAAAACTATATTAAGCCGGGTAAACTCTGGGAAGCATTTACCAGTGAAGAACGCTGTGTTTTATTGATTGACGAAATTGATAAGGCGGATATTGAATTTCCAAATGACTTATTGCATGAACTCGACAAAATGTCGTTCTATGTTTATGAAACTGGGGAAACTATTACTGCGGTTCAGCGCCCAATCGTGATCATTACTTCAAATAATGAAAAAGAACTTCCAGATGCATTCTTGCGTCGTTGCTTCTTCCATTATATTGAATTCCCTGATGAAGCGACCATGCGTGAAATCATTGATGTGCATTTTGAAAATATTTCAACTACCTTGGTTTCGGAAGCGCTACAAGTTTTCTTTAAACTACGTCAAATTCCGGGCTTGAAGAAACCACCTTCAACGTCAGAACTTATTGACTGGCTCAGCCTATTAATGGCGGATGATATGCCAGAAGATATTTTACGTAATGCGGATAAATCGAAAGCAATTCCGCCGCTCTATGGTGCATTGATTAAAAACGAACAAGATGTGCAATTACTTGAACGTTTGGCATTTATGTCGCGTCGTTAAGATGCAAATTTTAATAAAGGCCGGTTTTTCCGGCTTTTATTTTGTCTGCTGAGAATGGTTAAATTAAAAAGATATCCAGTGTATTGATTGATTTGTTTGGATTGAACCTTGAGTAAATGCTTTTGGCTTTACTTGTAAGGATCAATTTTTAATAATGTGAACAGCGAAAAGGCATTGCTCAGTTGCAGATGAAATAACAAGATCATGCAGTCATACTGGATTTGACCTCCTGAATATTCAATTTTTATTGGACTTTATTTGTCTATGTTTGTGCGATTGTTTTATACCCTCAGAAAATACGGTGTTCCTGTTTCGACACGTGAACTAATCGATCTTAATGAAGCAGTCGCGGCTGGACTGATTTTTGCCAATCAAGAAGATTTTTATCAGCTTGCCAAAACCGTTATGGTGAAAGATGAGCGCTTCTTCGATAAATTCGATCGGGCAATGAAAGACTATTTTGATGGGATATCGACATTTGACTTGGATGAATTGCTCAATCAAGTACACAAACTGCCGAAAGATTGGTTTGATCTTGAACTGATTGAAAAACATCTAACACCTGAACAACGTGAAGAACTTAAAAAAGCTGGTTCGCTTGAAGAATTGATGAAAATGCTGGAAGAACGCTTGCGTGAACAGCATAAAAAGCATCAAGGTGGTAACCGGATGATTGGTACGGGCGGAACTTCGCCTTTCGGTGCCTATGGTGATCATCCTGAAGGTGTGCGAATTGGCGGGCCTGGTCGTAAGCGCTCAGCAGTAAAAGTCTGGGAAAAGCGTCAATACCGAAATTTAGATGATGATCAAATGCTTGGTAGTCGCCAAATGCAAATGGCGCTACGTCGTCTACGGAAGTTTGCCCGACAAGGTGCTGCTGAAGAGCTAGACATTGATGGCACTATTCGAGAAACAGCCAAACAGGGTATTTTAGATGTACAGTTGGTTCCTGAGCGCCGTAACCGCATTAAAGTGCTGATGTTATTTGATGTGGGTGGCTCAATGGACTCGCATATCGCGCAATGTGAAAAGTTGTTCACCGCAGCGAAAACGGAATTCAAAACTTTAGAATATTTTTATTTCCATAACTGTCTGTATGATTATGTGTGGAAAGACAATATTCGTCGTTCCAGTACGCGTATGAACACTTGGGATCTGTTTAATACCTATGGTCGGGATTATCGTGTCATCGTGGTGGGAGATGCGAGTATGGCGCCGTATGAGCTAAATTCTGCCGGTGGCTCTGTTGAGTACATGAACGATGAAGCAGGACAAGTCTGGTTGCAACGCTTGCGTAATCATTTTGATAAAACGGCGTGGCTAAACCCCGAAGACGAGTCATATTGGAACTACACCCAAACCATTGGTGCGATTAAGCAGATTTTTGAAGATCACATGTATCCAATGACGCTAAAAGGTGTAGAGGATTTGACTAAATACCTAGCGCGTTAAAGCTTAAAAAATTATATTATTTACGCCAATCTCAACTTTTAATTAAGTTTTCCAACTGTAAAGGAGGATTACCTAATTGAGAATTTAAAACGACTGAA